>PVWI01000210.1 GCA_003003725.1 filamentous cyanobacterium Phorm 6
TGTACCCACCTACTTAGGGTGTGCCCTAAGCACCGAGAACCTATAAAAAAATGCCTTTTCTCTCTTTCTTCTCGCTTCTTCCCTTGGACTTACTCGCGCGCCGCATCACTCAGGCTTTTTCAACTATTCCCGATTTCACCGATTGGCTGGTTGCAGCCATGCTTGTCCTAGTTTACAGTGCGATCGCGCTTCCCATCGGTTTTTGGTCTGGATTTCTAAAATTTGATGTGCAAACCGGACGGCCTACCATTGCGGGAGTGCTGATTGGCTGTTTGTTAAGTCCGGGTATCAGCGAGGAATTATTTTTCCGCGTGTTAATACTGCCGCACCCGTCTGAGAACGCTTCTGGCTTAATGCTGTGGTTTTGGGGATGCGCGAGTTTGGCGCTGTTTGTAGTTTACCACCCGCTGAACGCGCTGACTTTTTATCCCGAAGGTCGATCGACCTTCATGAATCCCGTATTTTTGCTACTGGCCGCTGTTTTGGGGGTAGCGTGCTCCATCGCATACCTACTCATCGGTTCCATCTGGCCTGCGGTGGTGATTCACTGGCTGGGAGTGACAGTCTGGCTGCTGCTCTTGGGCGGTTACAGGAGGCTGTATGGTTAAATGTAAAAAGTCCAGCATCACTATTTTGTCAGGAGGAGCTCAGTCGTGGGTATCATAGGAGCGATCGTAGGTTTTTTGGCAGGTATAGCAGTTGCTTACTGGTTAGTGGAAAAGCGGTTAGATAAGCAAAAGCAACAATACTTGCAGCAAACTCGTAAAATTACGGATGAAATAGAAGTCGCTCAGATTTCTCGCTTGCAAGAAACAGTTGAATCTCGGCAAGGAGAGCGGGAAAGTCATCTCAGACAACTTATTTCCGAACACGAAAATCAGCTCAGACAAGTTGCTGCCGATTACGAACAGCAACTCATACAAATTGTTGCCGAACGTGACCGAAATCACGAAATTCAACTCAGACAAATTGCTGCCGAACACGACACTAACGTCATACCAGTCAATTCTCAATTAGCAGAAACTGATGATTCTAGGTTGCAGGAAACTCTGCAATCCATGCAACAAGAACACGAAGCTCATTTGCTCAGACTTGCTGACGAATTGCATCAGGATTATCAGGGTCAAATGGAGCAAAATATGCAAGCTTTGCAAGACCAACACGAAATTCGGATGCGTCAAACCACTGAGGAATATGAGAACCGCGAGATTGAGATGCAGTTAACTGTGGAGTCTTTGCAAGAGCAATACGAAAGTCAGTTGAGAGCAGCTCACGAGCAGTTAGAAGCTCACGAAGCTCAAATGCAAGCCACCATAGAGTCTTTGCAAGAGCAATACGAAAGTCAGTCAACAGAAAAAGCAACTTCGCAGCCTTATTCCAGTCAACTCACAAATCAGTTAAATCCAACAGAAGTTGGAGAACAGTTTAATGAAACAGAATTTACGCCAACACAGTCATTTGAGCTAAATCAAACAGAAGTTACACAACCGTTTGATGAACCAGAATTTCAATTGCCAGAGTCAATTGTCCTAAATCAAACAGAATTTGAAGAACCGTTTGATGAAACAGAAGCTCTGCCACCAGAGTCATTTGAACTAAATCAAACAGAAGTTACACAACAATCTCAAGTAGCACGACAAGTATCAAGTTATTCACTTGCACAGTTGATGGGATGTGTTCAAAGTCAGGATACAGAAACTCGCAAATTTGCAGCATCTGCTTTAGGTAAAATGGGTGCTGCTAATCCTTTGAGAATCGATGGTCAGCGAGCAATAGAAACCTTGGGTAAATTAGCTCAAGATGTTCAGCCAGAAGTGCGCGAAGCTGCTGTGGAAGCACTAGCAACGATTAAGTCAGAAAAAGTGATTCCGCTATTGCAAAAAGCTTTGCGAGATACCAATGGCCGTGTGGCCCAATCCGCAAGTGCTGCGCTCAATAAATTTAAGTTTTATCCGCGCACTCCGGCGGTGAAACGGAAAATTATTGATATCAGGAAACCAAGGCGTTAAGCAGTTACGAGCAGAAATATAGCAATGTTCAATTGCCTCAAACACCATAGGGACACAACATTGTTGTGTCCTTAATGTTGCCTCCCTACCGAGTAATCGTAGGGTGTGTCGCCATCAACAATCCCTGAAAAATATCGACCATTTAACAGCGACGCACCTGTCTTTACAGAATCATTGTAAACAAACACAACATTTATTGTTTAGCAATCTTTTGTCAAACTGGTATTACTTCTCTCAAACTGCATTATTTAACATAGTCTGAAAAAGTGTATCCAGAGAAGTACCAGACGCTTTTACCATCGCAGAAATCACACTCGTCCTCGCAAAAGAACAATATAACCCAGCTTCCAAAAACCAAGGCTTCCCGCTGGGGTCAATGCGGAAATCAAACAGACTATAATGCCGACAGCCCAAGGCTACATGACATTTTTTAGCAGCCTCCCAAACCCTCTCAGTAATCGGGTCACTAGGATCGACAATCCATGATTTACTATTATCCTTAGCAACCATAGTTAAGTCACCACTATCATCTCGCTTGAGCTTATCTTCATAACTGCGAATCGGCCGTTCATCCTTATCCATAAGATACTCTTCCAGCGGTAAGCAAACAAGCTCACCATCCCGAACAATAATGCCGCATCTGACTTCTCTGCCGAGTTCAATAAATGACTCTACCAATACTTCATCTGAATAACCAAATGCTGTCTTCAAAGCAGATTCATAGTCAGAAGGATTTTTCACCAAAACTACCCCCAAAGAATTATCTGCATCCACAGGCTTGAGCACTGCGGGAGGGGCAATTGTGGGAGTATCTCCGGCGCGAAGCAATTCTCCTTCGGGTACACTTACGCCTGCTGCCGCCACAATCGATTTTGCTTTCGCTTTGTTAGCAGTCAGCGCCATCACCTCAGAAGTATTTCCGATGTAAGGAATCTTCAACAAATCAAACAAAGCTCGATAGTATGTCATGCCGGGAACGCAAAACATTTGTGGTAACATGACATCAATTTTGAGTGCTGCCAAAACCTGGACTGCTTCAGCTAATGACATCGGATCTGCGGTGGCGAGATCCTCGCGACTCAGAGATGTCGGAAAGCGCCATTTGCCATCGGGCGAAACGCAGGCAATATGAAATTCATAGAGTGCTGAATTGGCGGTAAATTCTAGACAATTTTCGGCATAAAGGCGCGATAAATCAAAGTAAAACTCGTCAACAGCAGACCCCACCAAATGCAAAACACGCAATACCGACATAATTAATCTCCCGCCAATTCGACAAGCTTACCAATATTAAAATCAATCCGAATCCAGCCTTTAAGCTGCCGTAAATTCCCTAACAACAGGGATGGTATATGCGCGTGATGAACCATCAAAAATGGCAGTGGATCTGACCATTCAAAAATCGCATCTTTGCCGCTAGCAATGATTTGCAACCTGCGCCATGTTTCAACCGGCGACCACAAATGCGTCACCAATCGCCAGATTTCGTGGTATATCCAATAGGTTGGACGACTTGAGGCTAGCGGTTGGATTGTTTCAGACAAAAGCTCAGTTTCTAAATAAGCCTTTGCTACATCTGGATTGTTGTAAAACATGGTAATGGCTGAGTGAGTGCGAGGGTTGCACTCGATCGCATAAATGCGTCCATCATCATTGGCCTGAATGAAATCAAAGGAAACTTGCCCAGTTAAATTCAAACCAGCCACAAACCGTCTCACCCAAGCTTCGATTTCTGGATGATCCACCATTTCATAATTAATCTGAAATGCTGAGGACTTGCAGCAACAATGCAGCCGCAGTTCCCCATCGCGGACAGTGCTGTGGGTGCAGTATTCTTGTCCCGGAATAAACGCTTGCATAATCCAAGGATTACGCTCAGAAATAGGCAAATCCTTGACAAATGCCGCTGTCTCTGCTGGTGTATTACAGGGTAGTTTAGTTAAGTCTAATCTGCGCACAGAGTCGTAGGGAATGCTCTTGATAATGTATTTGCGATCTTGTCCAGAAAAATCAAAGTCAACTACCTGCTGCGGCTGGGTGATGCAGTAGGACTCAGGTACAGAAAGACCTAATGATGTTGCGACTGCCGAAAACTGATATTTATCATCTAATTGCTGAACCATTTCTGGATCGACGTGCATGATTTCGCAATGAGGCGAAAGTGCTTCTTTAGCTAGAGCATCGTAATAACTAGCAACTGGACTACAAACGGGCACGTAAACATCGACCCCTTCTTTTTGCACAATTTCTAAGAGTGCATCAATGTAGTCAGGCGATTGAGGATTTGGTACTGTATAAAAGCGATCGACTGCCCAAGAAAACCGATGCCCGGTTAACCAGTATTTCTGTGCTTCTACCAATATTACCCGATGACCCGCCCGATCGAACGATCGCGCTAACTGCAACGCCTTGGTCATTTTGCCACCACTGACCAAAATCGTTTTGGGATTGGCGGCGACTGTCCTAGATTGAAACGGTCTAACTAAAATTGCCACTAGCAGGGCGATCGTTGTTAAAGCGAGATTCAGGGGTAGCACCAACAGCAGCAGACTGAGAGTTGCGACTGTTTTTACTAAATTTTGCAGCCACCCGTTATTTGCCATTATTTGACGCTCTGGCTGCATCTGTGCGATCGATATTTTTTGCGTCATCCTTTCCTTATCACCCTGAATAAAATCGGTTTGTAGTGAGGACTTTAGTCCTCTTAATTACCTGAATAAAAGGCATTCGCAGTCAGGACTTTAGTCCTCTTAATTTCGTTAATCAAATAGGTTTTTAGTGAGGACTTTAGTCCGCAAAAAGAAGGACTGAAGTCCTTAATACAAACCTATTTGATTGTTTGTAGTGAGGACTTTAGTCCGCAAAAAGAAGGACTGAAGTCCTCACTACAAACCTATTTGATTGTTTGTAGTGAGGACTTTAGTCCGCAAAAAGAAGGACTGAAGTCCTCACTACAAACCTATTTGATTGTTTGTAGTGAGGACTTTAGTCCGCAAAAAGAAGGACTGAAGTCCTCACTACAAACCTATTTGATTGTTTGTAGTGAGGACTTTAGTCCGCAAAAAGAAGGACTGAAGTCCTCACTACAAACCTATTTGATTGTTTGTAGTGAGGACTTTAGTCCGCAAAAAGAAGGACTGAAGTCCTCACTACAAACCTATTTGATTGTTTGTAGTGAGGACTTTAGTCCGCAAAAAGAAGGACTGAAGTCCTCACTACAAACCTATTTGATTGCTCGGTGTCGGAATGTTCGTTAAACTCGGCGAATTAGCGTGAGTCCATCTCTAACAGGAAGCAGCACCTGTTCGATCCGAGGATCGTCTACAACTGCCTGGTTGAATTTCGCGATCGCCACCCCGTTAGCAGTAGCCTCACCTGATAGATAAGGCTGCCCCTGCATCAAGGTATTGTCAACACAAATCAAAGCGTTAGGTGCTAGCAGATTTGTGTCTAGCAACAAGTTCAAATAGTCTACATATCCAGCCTTGTCGGCATCAATAAAGACCAAATCGAACACATCACCAGCGGCGGCTAACTCCTTGAGAGTCAACAGCGCCGGTGCAACCTTGACCGAAATTTTGTGGCCGTCGGGAGACTCTTTAAAACATTGCTGAGCAAACTCGGCGACATAGGCATCTACCTCGCAGGCTACCACTTCGCCATCATCGGGAAGAGCTTCAGCCATAGCTAGGGCAGAGTAGCCGGTAAACATACCGATTTCTAAGACTCGCTTCGCCCGAGTTAAATGCACAAAAAACTTGAGAGTTTGACCTTCGAGATGCCCTGAGAGCATTTCTTGCTCTAACTGCTGTACAGTCTCGCTGTCGGAAAACCGCTGACTCCAATTTTCTGCTTGGGTGCGCTTAACCAAGGCTGCCAAAGCCGGAGACTCCGGCGTTGTACAACGATTGATGTAAGGATCTAGCCCACTTGCTAACTCACTTGCTTGTCGCAATTGTGACTTGAGATTTGCATCAACACTATCTAAGGCTTCTATCTGCTGTCTGAGATGCTCAAGTTGTGCCGCCAGGATGCCTAGCGGTGTCACAGCTCTAGGGGCTACTGTCACGCTTTTGCACCTGCTGCGATCGGAGTATTAGTCGTTTCTAACGACATATACATATCTTCGCCATCTCCACCGCGAGCATAGCCACGACAGATTTCTTTGTGGATTGCTAGGGTTTCATCCAACTGTTCCCTTGTCAAATCATTCATGAAAACACAACTGCCGATCGGCTTGGGAACTGCTGCCCGCACCAAACCATCGCGTGTCCGACTGATAGATTCTGTGGCTTTCCACAACAATTCAGGGGTCAAATAAGGGCTATCAATTGCCAAACCGATGCGGCTCATCAATCCTAGAATACGATCGCGATCGAGGATCGAAATATAGCCCCGATGCTGAGCAATAGTTGCCGAGAATGCCATATCAATGTTGACACCGTGCCCGTGGAACATGGGAATCTCCGGCGTTAATTCCAGAGTTGGACTCCAGGTATGACCGTATGCGATCACTCGATCGAGATCTAGCTCATGCAAGTTAGGCACTTCCAGCCCCAACATGGTGTTAATCGCATCATAAGTAACCTTATGAGCCACCTCGCGGAGTTCAGGAGTCCCATTCAAGTAGCCGAAGTGAGTATGCAAAAGCGCTTCGCCATGCTCTTCCAACAACTCAAAAATTTCGCTGTTGGCGACGACAGCAATTTTGATCAATTCAGCCATCCCGTTACGCACCTGATCCACAGGCAGCGTTTTCAGGAAAGAGAAGTCTAAAATCACCTTGCTAGAAGCGTGATAAGCACCCAATCGATTCTTTAACTTACCGTGGTTGACAGCAACTTTGATTGCGACACTCGCATCAATCAACCCAATCAGCGTCGTGGGGACTCGAATATAGTTAGTGCGACGGCGGTAGGTGGAACAGGCAAAGCCAGCCACATCCGTAGTTAAACCACCGCCAACAACCAAAACAGGCTCTTTACGCACCAGCCCAAAGTCTGCAAACGCATCAATGATCCGCTCAAAAGTCCGTAGCGTCTTATCTGTCTCTTTGATTGTCACGGGAAAGACTGTCAAGTCAATCTCGTGATGCTTGAAATAAGCGTGCATCTGCTGGCCATACAAACCGTAGACTGTCTTGTCTACGACCATTAAACAGCGCCCAAATTGACGGTAGCTCTCTGCAATTTCAGAGTTCTCAAGTCCAAAGGCTCCATCCACGTAAAGCAGGCTGAAGTCAATCTTTTCATATCCCTCGACATGAAAGGCTTTTTCCGTAGCCCTAAAAGTTGCTTGGACGTTACCCATGAGATGTTCCTGATATCTTGACATTACATAACTTAACATCTTTTTTAATTTCGCTCCCGAAAATTATATTATTCAGGCAGTTTTTGTCTGTAATTCTACTGATGCCACAGATTAAGCTTTTTTCTATTTAAAGAAAAATAAGTTTTGTCAAGAATACAATCTGTCTCTGCTGCTCGATCGCGCCATAATGCTGTATTACAGATCTAGCTTTTCTCAAAAAGGGGAGAAGTTGAGATTTTGGATGGACGGATGGGCGGCTCGATCGGTCAATACCTCATTTTGCGATCGAACTGCTTGCTATATATAGTGTCAGCCACTATAGAAGAAATTTCAGGTCGATCGAGTATTGAGCAGTGAAACCCTAACTCCAAATCGGTTTCTTTGTACTGCAATAAAATAACGAGTGCTAAATCTTACACATTTAAAGCTTAAAATCGCTGTTTTGTACCGAGCACAAATTTAGTTTCACCGGAGTCCCCAATACCCACGTCTAAGCGAATTAATCCAAAGGGCGAGCGCACCCTCACACCCAAACCAACAGCCGCCCCAGTCCCCGGCTTATCCCTCACCGAAGCCGGTTTTCCCAACACACTGTCACCGGTTCCCAAATCCGACGCAAAATCAACAAATATCACGCCGCCGACATCCCTACCGACAGGAAACCGATACTCGCCCGAAGCCAAGAAATAACTCCGCCCGCTACCAATATCCCCGCTATCGTAACCCCGCACAGAATTGCGCCCGCCGAGACGAAACGCTTCCGTTGGCGGCAAATCCCCAATTACAGTCCCCCCTTGCAAGTTAAAAGCCAGCATTTCTGGCAAGGTTTCGGACTCGCTGATGCCGAGCAAAGTAATTGGTACATATTGTATATAATTCGCTAAGAGGCGGTTGCTCACAATGTTGCCGCTTCCCAGAGGTATCGACTGCTCGGTGCTGAGGCTGAGAATCGAGCCACTCGTGGGGTTAAAGGGATTGTTTCGCCGATCGCGCGTCGCGTCAAAAGAAACAGTGTATAACTCATCCACGCCGGAACCGCTGAATGTGAGAGGATTGCCCCGTTCGTCGCGGCGGGCAATATTTAAATTGCGATCGCGCGTACTGATATTGGTATAATTCAGTCCTAAAGTTCCGCGCCAATCGCCCAAAGGTCGCGTAACTGCGAGATTTCCCCCGATCCGAATTTCCCGAACTCGATCGCCATTCTGCAAATCGATATCCTTGTTGAAAATTTCGGAGATTTTGCGATCGCCAAAAGCTCTCACACTGTATCCCAAACGGTCATCGGCGGCAACGTAAGGGCTGACAAACTGGACATCGTACTGGATACCTCGGAGGCTGGGTTCAAGTTCCACCGACAACCGCTGGGCGTTGGTGCCAAAAGTGCGATCGGTATATGAAAGAGGAAGAGCAACACCAACATCATCGCTAATGCTAGCACTCGCACCAAAAGATCGAGCCGATCGCTCTTGGACATTGTAAATTACATTAAGATCCGTCCCAACTTCTTCAGTAGAAACCGTCACCTTGTCAAACAATCCCAACTGCTGCAACTGCTGCAAGTCCGATCGTACAACTTGATCGGTGTAATTATCTCCCGCCTTTAGTTTGAGCTCGCCCCTAATAAAATCTTCCGAAATTCTGCCCTGAATCGGATTGCCTTTTTTATCAACTGCTTCGCCTCTGGAATTGACAAAGCGAATTTTCACCTCAGCCACATAAACGCCCTCAGCATTGCCCGCTTGACTGATTTGTCGAGTACCGCCTAGTTGTTGCGCGTTGCGGTTGATTGGTTCGGTTTCGGGTTTGGTGGCGATCGTCCCCGCAGTTTGTAACACAGATGTAAAATCTTTATGGCGACTCGACTTGAGAGAAGGCGATTTAACTTCTCCAGTAACCGCGAGCTCATCGGATGCCGGCAAATCCCGCACAATTGGACTCACCTCATCCTCATCCCTCTGCGCCCTCTGCGCCTCTGCGGTTCCTTCTCTAACCTCCACCTCAGCCGGTGCGACTATCGGATCGATCGCCCGCGCCGCCAATTCACCACCCGCCACCGTCGCCAAAGCCAAAAATGCAATAATCGGAATTCGCATCAACATAAAATTAAGCACCCAACGCATATTACCGAAAACCGTGTCTTATGCCTGAATAACCCCAAAAGAAACCCGGTTTCTTTGAAAGATACCGGGTTTCTGGAATTCTGAAAATTAAAGACGATCGCGGACGATCGCCACCAAGAACGAAAAATTTGTTTAAATAGCCTGTCGGGAAACACGTTTCTCAAAATGAGCCTGAGTCTGCTGCAAAAGTTGTTCGCGACTGTCCTTAGCGGTAGTAATGGTAGGGAGCAAATTGCGAGCTTGTAAAGTCATGTGAAGCTGTAGGTGTGCTACATATTCACTGACATCTTCGCGCAGGGAGCAAGCCGGGTAACGTTTTAAAGTAGATTGCAAAGTATTCTCCTGCTTTAGGTTTGCAGCATTTTCTAATAATAATAGAGATTATCATGCTCTATTCTTAATTGTGTACTCCGTAATGAAGTTTAACCTTTGGACTGCTGTTTTGTTACAATTGTTTACAAATATTTCAGAAGTATCAGGAGTCGATCGCCCATGCAGTCTCAAGTAGTAGCACACAAGCACACAGTAACCACATTTGTCAATAGCAGCAGCCAAACAGCCGGCTACCTCGACATCGGCAGCGGCCCACCCTTATTGCTGTTGCACGGTTTCTTCGGAGAAAAGACTTGCTGGCTACCATTAATTGAATTATTGCAATCTCAGTTTCGGTGCATCAGTTTAGATATGTTAGGTTTTGGAGAATCCAGCAAACCACAAATCTGCTACGACGTAGCTGTCGAAGTTGCCTTTGTGCGGCAAGTTGTAGAACAACTCAACATCGAACCCTGCAGCATCATCGGACATTCTTTTGGCGGTTGGGTAGCCTCTGCATATTCCCTAAAATATCCTAATTCTGTCAGCAGCTTAATATTAGCAGCACCTGCGGGAATTCGGGACGACAGTTTTTGTGGTCAATACGATGCTTTGCGACCGCTGCTGTGGAAAATCCCAGTCATCGATTTTGCCTTACAATTGGCAAAACCTTTTGCTAATTTAGCTGGAAAAACTGACAAATTGGAGCAAATCTCCGGGTGGCGGCGCGAGTTAATGTCTCAACCAGTAGCAAGGTCATTTTTAATGAGCCGGATGCGGCCGGAAGACGCAGTTGATACAGTAGAAAAAGAAATTCACAAATTGCAAATTCCTACCTTAGTGATCGCAGCTATGGACGACGAAACCATTCCTCTATGGCACTGTGAAACCTACGCCAACGAGATACCAGGGGCTGAGTTAGCAATTATTCCCAATGCCACTCACGGGTTGCCACAAACTCAAGCTCAAGTCATGGCGAAGTTAATTGGTAAATTCTTAGATAATTAAGAAAACCTTTGCTACAAGCCGAATTCTAAAAACTGTGATAAACAACCAATTAAAAATAATTGTATTTTAAGATACTACTTCAATCGAAAATACAGAATATATTAGTAGTATTGTAGATTTTTTTTTATGGTTATACAATCTTGTGTCAGCACGAGCCACAGACATTTACTTGATTCGAGGTTATTACGAATGGCGGCATTGAGCAACTACTTTAATCTGGAAGAAATTACTACAGCCAGAAAAGTTAGTGCTGCGGTAATTAACATCAGCGGCCGCCAGCGAATGCTTTCCCAGCGATCGGCTTTTTTTTGCATGAGGTTAGTTTGCTCTGTGAAGGCCGCAGAAAGAGCAAAACTGCGGGGAAATTTGTTACAGGCGATCGAGCTTATGGAAAAATCGCACAGAGATTTAATAAATACTGACAGCAGCACCAACATATTGACTCCCCCTTCGCCCACCGTCAAAGCAATGTATTTTGAAGCGCCGCTATATTTAGACAAGCAAGTGCGCGAATATATCGATCGCATCAAAGCATTAGTGCAAGTTCCCGATGCCGAACTCAGCCTAGAAA
>PVWI01000211.1 GCA_003003725.1 filamentous cyanobacterium Phorm 6
CGTTGACCCCGATCGGCGGGCCGAGTTTGTGGCACAATTCGCCACGTGCCGCCAAATGTCAAAATTTGAATCCCAAATATATCGCCGAGACGATAGCAAAATCTGGATTTCGGAAAACGCCCGCAGCATCTGCGACGAAAATGGCAGCGTTTTATATTACGAAGGCACTGTCACTGACATCACCGATCGCAAACACGCAGAATCCGTCATGCAGTCAGCCCTAGAAGCAGCAGAATCAGCCAACCGGGCAAAAAGCACATTTCTCGCCAACATGAGCCACGAACTGCGTACGCCCCTGAATGCGATCATCGGCTACAGCGAAATGCTCAAAGAAGAAGCCGAAGAATTGGGCAGTTACGAATCAGTCCCGGATCTCGAAAAAATCCGCACCGCAGGCAAACACCTGCTCTCCATGATCGACGACATCCTAGATATCTCTAAGATTGAAGCAGGCAGAATGGATCTGTACTTAGAAACCTTCGACATTCATGCCTTAATTGAAAGTGCTGTCGCTACAGCCAGGCCGCTAGTCGAGAAAAACGGTAACACCCTAGAAGTGTACTGTCCAGAAAACCTCGAAACCATGCACGCCGACATGACGAAAGTCCGGCAAGTGTTGCTGAACCTGCTCAGCAACGCTGCCAAGTTCACCAAAAACGGGAAAATTACGATCGGAGTCGAAAGAATTAAAAATGAACAATTAAGAATGAAAAATCAAGAGGAATCGTCCGAAATTTTAATTTCCAGCTCCGAATTTTTAAGTTTCCGCATCGCCGACACCGGCATCGGCATGACACAGGAGCAATTGCAGCGAGTTTTCCAACCTTTCACCCAAGCTGACGCCTCGACTACCCGCAAGTACGGGGGTACAGGTTTGGGACTAGCAATCAGCCAGCGGTTCTGCCAGATGATGGGTGGCAGCATTGAAGCCAGTAGCGAGTTGGGCTCCGGCACCACTTTCACCGTACAGTTGCCCCGCGCCATCAAACAGCCGGAAATTCCCAACCAAGTCCGCGACAGCACTAGCACAGCGAGCGCCGCCGGTGTCGGCACGGTGCTGGTAGTTGACGACGACCCGATCTCGCGGGATTTGATCCAGCGCGCCCTCGCTCGCCAAGGACTGCGCATCGAAGTCGCCGGCGAGGGCGAGCAAGCCCTCAGACTCGCCAAGCAACTGCGGCCAGATGCGATTACCCTCGATGTGATTATGCCTGGAATGGACGGTTGGGCGGTGCTCTCCGCCCTGAAGGCAGATCCCGATCTTGCCGAAATTCCAGTAATCCTGCTATCCTTTGTGGGCAACAAAAGCCTCGGCTTTGCGTTGGGCGCTTCGGACTACCTCACCAAACCAGTGGACGGCAAACGGCTGGCTGCTTTGTTGAACAAGTACCGACGCGATCGAGACGGTGTTGCTGCTAATAGTTTGCCCTGTCAGATATTAGTTGTGGAAGATGACGATGCTACCCGCAAAATACTGCGGCGCATACTAGAAAAAAAAGGCTGGGCTGTGGCGGAAGCTGACAGCGGACGCACTGCTCTCGAACAGCTAGCAGTTGCTCGCCCACATCTGATCTTGCTGGATTTGATGCTGCCAGAAATGGATGGTTTTGAGTTGATCGCGGAACTTCGCAAGTCGCATTCTGAAGATCCTATACCGATCGTAGTAATTACCGCTAAAGACTTGACAACCGCCGAAAGCCAGCAGCTCAACGGCTATGTCGATCGCGTGCTACAAAAGGGAGTCTACAGTTGCGATACTTTGCTACGCGATGTTCGATCTATAGTGAATGACAGGCTCGATCGCAGGTATGACTCGAAAGGCAAGGAGAACACCAATGGCTAAAATCCTGTTGGTCGAAGATAACGAAATGAATAGGGATATGCTTTCCAGGCGTCTGGCCCGCAAGGGACACGAGGTCTTTATTGCTGTTGACGGTGCTGAGGGAGTATCGATGGCGATCGACAAAGTACCGGATTTGATTCTGATGGATATGAGTCTGCCGGTGCTCGATGGGTGGCAAGCCACGCAGCAAATTAAGGCCGCTCCTGAAACTAAAACGATTCCGGTGATTGCGCTGACAGCTCACGCAATGGCGGGCGATCGTGAAAAGTGTCTGGCGGCAGGCTGTGACGACTACGACACCAAACCGGTTGAGTTTCCCCGACTTCTGGGTAAGATTGAAATGCTTCTCAAAGAGGCCATGACATGAAAGGTGACGAGGGCAGCGTGCTGGTTGTTGATGACAATGAGGTAAACCGCGATTTGTTGGCCCGCCGACTTCAGCGTCAAGGCCACGTGGTGACTGTTGCTGAGGATGGTCTCCAAGCTCTGGAAATGATGCGAAGCGAGCCCTTTGATTTGGTTCTCCTCGACATTATGATGCCCTTAATGAATGGCTATCAGGTGCTGGAAAATCTGAAGGCGGACGAGAATTTGCGCCACATCCCGGTGATTATGATTTCGGCGGTGGACGATATCGACAGTATTGTCCGCTGTATTGAGTTGGGGGCGGAGGATTATCTTTCTAAACCTTTCAATCCAGTATTGCTCAAGGCTCGGATTAGTGCTTGTCTGGAAAAGAAGCGACTGCGGGATCAGGAACAGACTTATCTACGAGAGTTAGCCCAGGAAAAGGAAAAGTCCGAGCGTTTGCTGCTGAATATTTTGCCAGGCCCGATCGCACAACGCCTCAAAGAAGGGGAAATTACGATCGCCGACAGTTTTGCTGAAGTAACAGTCATGTTCGCCGATTTGGTCGGTTTTACCAAGCTTTCGGCTCATTTGTCGCCGGCGGAGTTGGTGGAATTGCTCAACGAGATTTTTTCAGCTTTTGACGAGTTGGCCGATCGCTACGGACTGGAGAAAATCAAGACGATCGGCGATGCTTATATGGTAGTCGGTGGCTTACCGAGGCCAAGTGACAACCACGCCGAGGCGATCGCCGAAATGGCGATCGACATCCTAGCAGCAATCGCGAAGATCCGCACCAAAGGAGGTCAGCCGCTCAGCATCCGCATCGGCATCCACACGGGCCCAGTAGAAGCCGGTGTCATCGGCACTAAGAAATTTACCTACGACTTGTGGGGAGACACCGTAAATACAGCTTCCCGGATGGAATCTCAAGGCGTCCCCGGCGGAATTCAGGTGACAGTTGCTACGTACGATCGCCTGCGGGATAAGTACGTTTTTGAGGAGCGCGGCGTGATTTCAGTGAAAGGCAAAGGTGATATGATGACTTATTTGCTTGTCAGTAGAAAGGCTTAATACTTGTCAGTTGGCAGTTGTCGTTTGTCTGTAGTGAATTAACAGTCAACAGTCAACAGTCAACAGTCAACAGTCAACAGTCAACAGTCAACAGTCAACAGTCAACAAATTATCAAATGAACGTAAATTCTACTTTTTTAATGTATGCCCAATGGGCGGCAATTCTCACAGCAATCTTGTTAGTTGTGACAGTGGTAGCTTTCTTCTTAAAATGGAGTTTTCGGTTCCGTTTAGTAGGAGTTACTAGCTTTATGGCCGTGATTGCTGCAAGTATATTTGGTCTGGGTTTGGGACTGTTTGCTCGCACAGAAATTGCGGGTGCGGTTCGCTATTCTTTAGTTTACGATACAGGCGGCGCTCAAACTGTAGTTAGCGTGCCACCTTCGATCACCGACTCAGAGTTAGAAGCGACGATGCAGCAAGTGGCTGCGGATTTGTACTCTCCAGGACGCAGTGGCAGCGGCAGAGACTACATGACAATTCGGGTACGGACGATCATACATCCTGAGCCTGGGGTGTCGCAGCCGTTGTTTTTGGGCGAAGTGAGGCGATCGCTGGCGGTTAGGTATGATGACAAAATGGCGATCGAAATCTTCCCCGAAAAAGTCGCTATTCTGAAAAAATATCAAGCTTAAAAATAAATTATTCGGCGATTGAAATCGCTTCTACAAAAACAAAGTCCGCCTGCGCGGACTACAGAGACGGGAACGCAGATCCGGAGGCTCTGCCTCCAATTTCTCTCGCGAGGCAGAGTAAGAGTGACATCGGTTGGGTGCATCTCATTTTTGCAGATATATTCGTAGGGGCGAAGCATTTCGGTGGTAAATCTCTGATTCTCACTAATAAATTGTCTGCCGAAATGCTTCGCCCTTGCACTCATAGAGATGCACCCCATCGGTTCCTTGGCAGAGCCGGGGAACCAGTTAATAGCTAGGTTATCAGAAACAACACTTTTACCACTGTCTTGAAAGCCAATCAGTACATTTATTCGATTGAGATTAATCTCTAAATCCGTCATACCAGCAAAATTTTTAATCTTTCAGCTATAACAGTCCCGCGCGCCAGCACTGCCGTCTCCCTACGATTAATCACGGTAGGGAAACGGCACTGCCGTCCCCTCGCTTGTCATTCCGGCACAGCCAGAATTGATATCAAATGCGATTATTTTCCCACACCAGCCGGTTGCTGGCGGTTTCGCACTTCCAGAAAAATCAACAAAGCATTAACATCAGCCGGATTTACACCACCAATCCTCGACGCTTGGCCAATCGTCAGCGGCCTCACCTTAGTCAACTTTTCCCGCGACTCCTTCGAGAGAGTTGTAATTGCCATATAATCCAAATCTCCAGGCAATTGTCGGCGTTCGTGTCTGACAATTTCATCAATTTGATTTTGCTGTTTTTGCAGATATCCAGAATATTTGATATCAATTTCCGCACCATCTTTCTCAGCCAACTTCAGACTAGAATCACCCAAATTGTACCGTTCCAAATCGACATAATGAAAACCTGGACGACGCAACAAATCAGCCAGAGTAATCGAACCTCTAATCGATTGTTGAGTCTCAGCCAAAATCTGCTTACCCAATTCCTCATGTTCCTTCACCCGCGTCCCATACAAGCGTTTCTTCTCCGCCACAATATTAGCTTGTTTCCGCTCAAATAACTCCCAGCGCCGATCGCCAATCAAGCCAATTTCCCGTCCTAGCGGAGTCAAGCGTTGGTCAGCGTTGTCCGATCGCAATAATAGTCGATATTCCGATCGCGAAGTCAACATCCGGTAAGGTTCCCGCAAATCCTTCGTACACAAATCATCGATCAAAGTCCCGATATAACTTTGCTCGCGGGCAAACACAATCATCTCTTGATTCTTCGCAAACCTAGCCGCATTAATCCCCGCGACAATCCCCTGTGCAGCCGCCTCCTCATATCCAGTCGTACCGTTCACCTGACCCGCGCAAAACAGCCCTTCAATCTTCTTAGTCATCAGCGTCGGAAAACACTGAGTAGCCGGCAAATAATCATACTCCACAGCATAAGCAGGGCGCATCATCTCGCACTTTTCCAAACCCGGAAGAGTCCGCAGCATTTCCAGTTGCAAACTTTCCGGCAAACCAGTCGAAAATCCTTGGATATAAAGTTCAGGAATATCCCTACCTTCCGGTTCAATAAAAATCTGGTGGCTTTCCTTATCTGCAAACCGGACAATCTTATCTTCAATACTCGGACAATAGCGCGGCCCCTTCGCATCAACCCAGCCGCCGTAAACCGGAGAAAGGTGCAAATTGTCTCTAATTAACTGGTGAGTTGCTGGCGTAGTTCGAGTTAAATAGCAGGGCATTTGTTCGCGTTCCACCCAAACTTCTGGATCGAAACTAAACCAGCGAACATCTGCATCTCCCGGCTGCGGTTCCAGGTTAGTGTAATCGAGAGTTCGCTTGTCAACTCTTGCCGGAGTTCCAGTCTTCAACCTACCAGTTTCAAAGCCCAAACGGTTGAGAGTTTCTGTCAAACCAACGGCGGCAAATTCTCCGGCGCGTCCGGCTGGCATCGACTTATTGCCCACCCAAATTGTGCCGCCTAAAAAAGTGCCTGTTGTCAGAATTACGGCTTTGCATTCAAAGGCGACACCGAAGTAGGTTTCGACTCCGATCACTTCTTCGTTTTTGCCTAAAACTAAGTCTGTAACCATCGCTTCCCGGATGGTTAAATTCTCTTGATTTTCGACAATATTATTCATCACAGCGGCATATTCCCGCTTGTCTGTTTGTGCTCGCAGCGCCCACACAGCGGGGCCTCGCGAAGAGTTGAGGATGCGTTTTTGTAGATAAGTGCGATCGGCCATTTTGCCAATTTCCCCGCCTAACGCATCAACTTCGTTAGTGAGTTGAGTTTTAGCCGGGCCACCGACAGCCGGATTGCAGGGTTGCCATGCAATTTTGTCGAGGTTGAGGGTGAGTAAAAGAGTGCGACAACCGAGGCGAGAAGTGGCGAGGGCGGCTTCGCAGCCGGAGTGTCCGGCACCAACTACGATGATGTCGAAACTGTCTTGGAATTGTACTGGGGTTTGTGCGGTCATGGGATTTTAGATTTTAGATTTTAGATTTTAGATTGAATAATTGACTTGAGGGATTAAGCCGGAGGGTTATTTATCGGATATCGCGTTTTTGTCTGTGTTATTTGAGTAAATTATGCCTTATGTAGTCTATTATAGACAATAGTCGTTCGAGTAACAATATTTATGCAGGCAATTATTATGCAGGCAATACTTGTGCACGCACCCATACACCATGCACCAAGCGAGCGGGATATTAAATATTTGTAGTCGGATATTATGGCGATGTTGTGGGATGTGGTTTGAGGAACTAAAATATAAATGTAGGTTTGGGAGATTTTGGGAATGACTTTGATGATTTTAGACGAGCAATTAGAAAGCATTCATCTTTCTGCTGAGGTTCGGCAGAAGGCTTTACAGAAAGCAAAAGAGGGTTATGTAATGGCGTTATTAGAGGTAGGGGAAATTACCAGCGGACGAGCGGGGAAAATTTTAGGAGTTTCTCGCATGAAAATTATCGAAATGATGAAAAAATGGGGAATTTCTCTGTTTGATGATTCGCAAAATTTGGAACAAATTCGTCAAGAGGTGGAACAGGCAGAGTTGATGTTAGAGCGGCAGGGGTTTTAAATGATTATTGTCTCCGATACTACACCTATTAGTGAATTAGCTAAGGTAGATCGCTTAGATTTATTGCCTCAACTTTTTGGTAAAGTTGTGATTCCGAAGGGAGTATTTGATGAACTCCAGGTTGGTCAGCATCCGGCAGCTAAAATCGTACAAAATTTGTCTTGGTTAGAGGTTGTAACAGTCAATAATCGGCAAGTAGTTGAGGACTTACAAGGGTCGTTTAATTTAGATTTGGGGGAATCGGAAGCGATCGCTTTAGCAGAAGAAATGAACGCAGCCCAATTATTGATTGATGAAAAAGCGGCGAGACGGGTAGCGGCGGCGAGAAAGCTGCCGTTAATTGGGACAATGGGTGTTTTGTTATTAGCAAAGAGCCGGGGTTTGTTGGGAAGCGTGCGGGATGTTTTAGATGAGATGCAGGCACAGGGAACGAGGATTTCCGATCGGCTTTACGAACGGATTTTGATTTTGGCTCAGGAAAATAAAAATGGAGAGCGAGGGGGTTTTTAATATATGCAAATCACAGTTAATTTACCCGATACGTTAGTAGATAAGATCGAGGATAAATGGGGGGATTTGTCACGAAAAATTCTGAGAGATTTAGTTTTAAGTGCTTTTCGCGATGGGTTAATCGATTTGGATGAGTTAAAGGAGATGCTTGATATTGGCGATGAGGCAGGCTTGAAGGAATTTTTCAGGCAAAATAATATGCTGCATTCTTCAGGATTGATAAATCTGTCTGGGAGTTGTGCGGATATTGATTTTGATGATGATGGCTGGGGAATTTCTGATGAAATGGATGACGATATGATGGGTGTTTTTGATGAGTAATAGCTCTTTGGTTTATTTGCTAGATACTAATGTTTGTATCATGTATTTAAAGGGTAAGTCGCCTAGTATCGACATTCATTTTAATACTGTGGTAGCTAATAAAATTGCGGTTTGTTCTGTAGTAAAAGCCGAGTTATTTTACGGAGCGATGGGTAGCAATAACCCCCAAAAGAGTTTAAATCTACAAAAATCTTTTTTAAGTCAGTTCGTTTCTCTGCCGTTTGACGATGCTTGTGCGGAAGTATATGGCAAGATTAGGAGAGATTTGGCAAGTTTGGGAACTCCGATCGGCTCAAACGATCTGCAAATTGCTGCTATTGCTTTGGCAAATAATTTAATCTTAGTCACTCATAATGTTAGGGAGTTTAGCAGAGTACAAGGGCTACAGATTGAAGATTGGGAGGCGGGTGATGAGTAAGTATCGGGGTTATGAAAAGTATAATGCAATTTTATTAATATTTTTGATAAGATTCAGACCGTTCATTCAAAACGATCGATCGATATAGTATAATTAAATGTTTGTCGTCAAATATACATAAGCAGCAGTTACACCAGCCGTTTAAAGGAAATAACGAAAATGAAAATGGAAAATCAACTATTTTACGGTGACAATCTTGATGTCTTACGCAGACACATCAAAGACGAATCAGTAGATTTGTGCTACATTGACCCGCCTTTTAACTCAAAACGCAACTACAACCAAATCTATAATAACCTTGGCAAGGAAGACCAAGCCCAAGCACAAGCTTTTATTGACACTTGGACTTGGGACGATTATGCAAATCAGGGTTTAGCCGAAATATTAGAAAACTACCAAGGCAGATTTACCTCACAAAGTATTGATTTAATCGCAGGTTTAACAAAAGTCTTAAGCAAAGGCAGTTTATTAGCATATTTGGTTCACATGACTTTGCGAGTAGCTGAAATTCATCGAGTCTTAAAACCTACGGGGAGCTTTTATTTACATTGTGACCCGACAGCCAGCCATTATTTAAAATTAATTTTAGATGCCATATTTTGCTCTTTGGGAGGTCAATTTAGAAATGAAATTGTCTGGCACTACAAACGCTGGCCTGCTAAACAGAATAATTTTCAGCGAATGCACGATATCATATTTTTCTATTCTAAAGATTTGTCAAATAATACATTCAATACATTTTATGAAAACTTATCAGTAGGTACTCAAAAAAGATGGAAGGGTAAAAAGAGTAAAGTAGAATTTGAGGGTAAGACTAGATTAGTTACTCAAATGACAGACGAAGATTCACTCGGCACACCCGCTGATGATGTTTGGAATATACCAGTTATAAATTCCCAAGCTAGAGAACGTCTTGGCTATCCCACACAAAAACCTGAAGCTTTATTAGAACGCATTATCAAAGTCAGTAGCAATGAAGGGGATGTAGTTTTAGATGCTTACTGCGGTTGTGGTACTACTGTCGCTGTATCTCAACGCCTCAATCGCCAATGGATCGGAATTGACATTACTTATCAAAGTATTAGTTTAATTCTCAAACGCCTTGAGGATTCTTTTGGGAAAGGTGTACTTGAACAACTTAAGTTAAATGGCATTCCTAAAGACATGGAAGCAGCAGTTGCCCTTGCGAACAAAAAAGACGATCGCACTCGCAAAGAATTTGAAAAATGGGCTGTGCTTACCTATACTAATAATAGGGCAACTATTAACGCCAAGAAAGGTGCAGATAAGGGAATAGATGGCATTGCTTACTTTCAAGGTGACAAAGATGAACCAGAAAAGATTATCGTGCAAGTCAAGTCAGGGAAGGTGCAATCAGGAGACATCCGCGACTTGCAAGGAACAATTACGCTGGGACAAGCAGCTTTGGGTATTTTTATTAGTTTAAAAGACCCAACTAAGGACATGATTAAAACTGCTAAGTCAGCAGGAATATATCAAAGCAGATATATGACTCAAAGTTCAGACAAAATACAAATTGTTACTATTAAGGAGATTTTAGAACAGAAAAAACGGCTAGATGTTCGCCTGAGTTTTGAAGTGGTGAAATCAGCAGAAAAACAAATGGAAGTTAAAGCGAAGCAGTTAGAACTAGATATTTAGAAAAGAGTGATCGAGGTAAACAAGTGCGATCGCCTCCCCCAAGCTTCCCAAGAAAAATGTCATAATTGGGGTGTATTAACCGAGAGCGAAATGATGCGATCGACTGCAAACGACCAAAGAGGCAAAATTACCGCAACCCTAACCGTTACGAACCGCTTAAAATCGATGTACGGTAAGTCCCTATACCCTCACCCCACCAACACCATGACACAGATCGCCCTTTCCGACCTTCCCGAAACCATCCAAGCCCTACTCACCCAAGCCATACAAACAGGCGAACCCCTCACCATCGCCCAAAACGATCGCCCTGTTGCCATTATCTCCCCCATCAAAAAAAGTAAACGATCGACATTCGGATCTGCCAAAGATAGTGGCAAAATTATCGGAGATATCATCAAGCCAACCTCTAACCTGGTAACTTGGGATGTCCTGTCGTGAAACTCTTACTAGATACGCACATTTGGCTTTGGTATCGTCAGCTACTTGCCTAAATACTCTCAGCTAATCCAAAATTTTGCACGCTACAAACAACTTTGAAGACTCGATCGCACTCAAACAACAGGTGTTCGTCAATTAAAACTCTTCCTCTCCATTAGTGTAGCTGCTTTCTTCAAACATTGATGTTAATCCAGTAATTTTTACGGGGGGTCGATCTTTGAACTCTACGACAAATGACAACTCCTCCCCCATTGCCGCAATATAACTTTGCAAAGTAGATACCAACAAATCCGCACGGCGTTCGAGTCGCGAGACATTTTCTTGACGCATATTTAATAATTCTGCCATGCGAATCTGAGTAAATTTCCTTGCTTTTCGTAAGTCTTGCAATGTCATTTCTTCTGCAATTAATTCGGCCGCTCGCTTTTCGACTATCGCTCGTTGGTCGGGAGGTAAATTATCCATAACAGTCTTCAGGCTAATTGTCATCTCTTTCTTGCTCCATTAACTTAGTCAAATGGTCGGCAAATCTACTATCTGCTATTTTAATTAGTTGCTTGTAAAATCGCTTTTCACTTCCACCAGATTTGTCCCCAGCTACCAACAGAATCGCAGAGCGGCGCGGGTCAAATGCCGCATCGACTCGCCAAACTCCATCAGCCGCCTCAAACCGAAGTTCTTTCATATTGGCATAGGTAGAACCATTGAGAGTATCGACGTGGGGGCGCTTGAGATTTGGACCAAATACTTGTAGCAGTGCGAGTTTGGCTGCAAGCTCTAATCTGACATCGGTGGGGAATTCGGTAAACTCAGAGTAAAAATCAGAGTGAAAGTCGATGTTCCATGTCATTTTGGTAAATTATGCCTTACATAGCATATTATAGCTAATAGTCGATCGAATAACAATATTTATATGCACGCTGAAAACAACTTTGAAGGCTCGATCGATCGCGAACTCCTTCGCAACTCATAAAAATAATACGGTAAGTGGGAAAC
>PVWI01000212.1 GCA_003003725.1 filamentous cyanobacterium Phorm 6
CAAACTCAACCTTTGTTTTATTAGGCTGATGATTAGAAGGCTTGCACCCTCTTCTTAGATGTCAAATGGGTTCTATAGACAAACGTGCCATTGTGATTGGTGGCTCATTGGCTGGGTTATTTGCCGGAACTCTGTTACGGTCGATCGGCTGGCAAGTGGATATTTACGAGCGATCGCCCCACACCCTCGACAGTCGCGGGGGCGGGATTGTCCTGCAACCGGATGTCGTGGAAGCATTTCAACGAGCAGGAGTAGCGTATGAAGCCCCTTTGGGCGTGGTGGCGCACGAACGATATTACTTAAACCGAGACGGTAGCATTGCTCAACGAATGCCGATGCGTCAAACTTTAACCTCCTGGAACTTGCTCTATGGGTCAATGCGGCGACATTTTCCGGCTGAACATTATCATCAAGGCAAGCACCTGACTGAGATTCAGCAAGACGGGACAAAGGTAACAGCAATATTTGCCGATCGCAGCCGAGAAACAGGCGATTTCCTCGTCGGTGCGGATGGCCCGACTTCAACGATTCGGCACTTGCTTTTGCCTGACTACACGCCTCAATATGCTGGGTATGTTGCCTATCGCGGCTTAGTGGATGAAGGGGAACTCGATTCCGCAACGGCGAAACTGTTCGCCGAACGATTTGTGTTTGATCAGTTTCCCAATTCGCACATTCTGCAATATCTGATTCCAGGAGAGAATGAATCGTTGATTCCGGGGGAACGCCGCTTCAACTGGGTTTGGTATGTCAATTACGACGAAACAACCGAATTGCCGGACATTCTGACTGATAAAAACGGTCAGCGTCGGGATTATTCGATCGCACCTGGAACGATCGATCCGACTGTGGAACAAGCAATGCGATCGTATGCCGATCGCGTTTTAGCGCCTCCATTCCAAAAATTAGTGGCAGCAACCCAAGAACCTTTTGTACAAGCCATTTTGGATCTTAGCGTACCGCAAATGGCATTTGACCGTATTACGCTGATTGGCGACGCTGCTTTTATTCCCCGTCCCCATACGGCTGCCAGTACCGCCAAGGCGGCTGCCGATGCGATCGCCCTGGTGGATGCTTTGGTTGACTACAATCATGATGTACCCAAGGCACTGGAGGCATGGTTCGGCGATCGGCTGGCGCTAGGAATACAACTATGCAAATCTGGACAGGCTTTGGGAGAGCGATCGCAATTTATGTACGGTAAGGGGCGAAGTGAGGGATAACCGAGTTGCTGGATTGAGGTATGAAACCTTGGGTAGGGGCAATTCATGAATTGCCCCTACCCAAGGTTGTAGCGATCGCATAATTGATAAATCATACCCAGAATCAGCAACGCCAACCGATGAAGTCATTTATGAGCCTGAATCGATTTGAAGCATTTAGCGATGGGGTATTTGCGATCGCCATGACTCTATTGGTGATTGAAATTAAAGTGCCAGATTTGTCTCAGGCAACTGCATCGACCGCAATTAATACACTAATTCATACCGTGCCGCATATTCTTAGCTACATCACCAGCTTTTTAGTCATTGGCGTTCTGTGGCTCAACCATAATGCTTTGTTTCATTTGCTGAAGCGGGTCGATCGCACTGTCTTGACAATCAACTTAGTGTTGCTCATGTGCATTGCTTTTATTCCCTTCCCAACAGCCTTAATCGGTCAATATGGCAGTCTCCAACCTATTGTGATGTTTTATGGTTTAACGCTGTCGCTGACCGGAATTGTCTACAATGTCCTGTTGTTTTATGCCGTTCGTCAATATCTATGGGGTCATCCTCAAGTCGCTCGCCGTTTCATCTATCAGGCTGCTCTTTGGAGTATTAGTTATCCCATTTTTTACTTGGTTGCTTCGCTATTGTCATTTAACACTACAACCTTAAGTACAATCCTCTATATCCTAATTCCGCTGTTTTATCTATTTCCCAGCGTCATCGATCAACAATTGGGCACTCTATCTAATGAATTCTAAGAGTAAACGAGTTATTCGCGTAAAAAACTTGCCAAACAGGTCATTATATGAAATAATCTAAAATGTTCAAATTTTCAACTATAGCAACCAGCAAAAATAAAAATATATATGGATAGATTTCGAGTAGAAGTTATTTCTCAAACACCAAATCCCCAGCAAGTAATTTACGCTGCACTCCATCAAGACTATACTGAAAATTTCGTATTTGACGATCGCGATTCCTGGCCTTCAGACGCAGAATGTGGCGAAATTATCGTCAAAAGGCTCCTCGCAGGCGATCGGGGGCATTACGGCCCCTTAGAACATCCCCAAATTATCTTTAATTGTGGCTACTTTCCCCACAGCGTCATGCAGCAAGCCAGGACACATCGTGTTGGAGTATCATTCGATGTGCAATCCCTCCGTTATACAGGTAATCAATTTCTTGATGCTGCTATTGGCAAAAAAGATATCGAAGATATTTTTTACCTGCGTCCAGTAGATTATTATACAGACCGCGAAGGCAAAAAATACTACTATTCCCCCGAACAAAGACAAAAAGATTTAGAGTGGTGTCTAGAAGCAGCTAAACGTTACAAAATAGACTTCGACGGCGGAATGTCCGAAGAACACGCCAGAGGCAAATTACCCTTTGACTACCGCCAGCATTTTGTAGTCAGTTTCAATCTCAGGTCTTTCCTACACTTTTCCGACTTAAGAAACAAGAAAAATGCTCAACTAGAGATTCAAAAACTCTGCGAAATGATGTGGCCCCATTTTGAAAATTGGGCACCCGACATCGCCAAGTGGTACACAACAACTCGCCTCGGAAAAGCCAGACTAGCCCCGTAATAATTGCGATCATCGAAATTATTCATCACACTCTTCTCCTCCTCTGTGTCCTCTGCGCTCTCTGTGGTTAAATCATTCCAGTCCAACTGAAATTGAGATCACTAAAAAGTTTGCTGTATAATCATTCTTCCTTCTACTCACCAAACAAGATGAAACTAAAAATTATGCAACTGCATGAATCAGCCATAATTCCCAAATACGCCCACGATACTGATGCTGGACTGGACTTATTTTCGATAGATGAATTAGAAATTACTCCCGGAGAAAGCCAGCTAATTCATACAGGTATATCCATAGAATTACCAGAAAAAACAGAAGCGCAAATTCGTCCCAGAAGCGGTTTAGCCCTCAAGCACCAAATCACTGTACTTAATGCACCAGGAACAATAGATGAAGGCTATCGAGGCGAAATCGGAGTCATCTTAATCAATCACGGTCAAATTTCCTTTCAAGTGACAAAAGGCATGAAAATTGCTCAAATGGTAATCGCGCCAGTAATTCGCGCGGAAATTGAAGCAGTAAAAATATTAAGTTCGAGTTCAAGAGGAGATAATGGATTTGGATCTACTGGAATCTCCCAATAAATCCCTTGTCTCAATACAGCTCTAATTATAGATTTTAAATGGATAATACACCAGATAACTACCAACCTCCTCAAAGACCAAATTGGGACGAATACTTTTTGATGTTAGCAAAATTGGCCGCAAGTCGATCGACTTGTCTGGCATTTCCCGTAGGTGCGGTAGTAGTCAAAAATCGGCAAATTTTAGCAACCGGTTACAACGGTTCGCCGTCGGGTTCGGCACACTGCACGACTCAAGGCTTCTGCTACCCTGGTTTGAGCAGTTGCGACGCCAGCAAAACTTTGCCATCAAGGGCGGTTCACGCAGAAGCAAATGCGATCGCCAAAGCTGCAAAACATGGAATATCTACTGCTGACGCTAGCATTTACGTGACTTTAGAACCCTGCATCTATTGTTTAAAATTAGTGATTGCGGCTGGCATTAGAGAAGTGTTTTACGAAACGAGTTTTAACAGTGGCGAAAAAGCTGCTTTGAGAGATACTTTTATCAGTGAAGGTATTGTTGAGTTAAAACAAATTCAGCTATCTGAAGATACAGCAAAAAAGGCGGCTTTGTTTCTATTGAATCCTACATCTGTAGCAAGAGACAATCGACCATTTGGTTAGTAGTGAGGACTTTAGTCCTCAGAAATTAGCACTAAAGTCCTCACTACAAACATTCTCTCTTGGGTTCGTAGTGAGGACTTTAGTCCGCAAAAATCAGGACTAAAGTCCTCACTACAAACTAGCTCAATCAAACTCATTCACTGCTTGCAAATAGTCGATCGCCGCATCGATCCTCGAACCATACTTAAAAGCAAACTGATCGAACCAATATCTCTCATCCGAATTCTTATCCAACTTTTTCAGCCAAACCTGAGCTTGCCTAACTTTCTGTCTCTGCGTTTGTACATCCAACTGCGGTTCGGCAATTTTTGCGGATGGCTGCTGTTCCAGTGAAGTCACTTCCTGAGCTTTATTTGGCGCTTCATCCTCAACCTTAAGTGGTTTCGGTGAAGTAATTTCCTGAGCTTTATTTTGAGCTTCGTACTCAGCCTTAATTTGAGCTAAATCCCGATCCAGAGCACTAGGGTACAAATTTAAATGTGATTTTTCAAGTGTTTGATTTGATGGTATTTCTACTGATGGCAAAGGCACTTGTGTTTGCACCGATGGCTGACTTTTGTTTAACTCAGCATTTTTTTGAGATGCTTGATATTCTGCCTTAAGTTCAGCTAACAGGCGATCGATCGATTCCATAACTTAAACCCCGCTAAAAAATGCTGCTCGGCTAACTGGCACAAATACGATCGCGCGAAGTGCGCCAGCCTCCTCAATCTGTGATTGCATTTAGCAATACTTCGGTGAGGGTCATTCCTTCAAGATCATCCATCGTGACAGTATCAACTATATCGAATTTAGCTCCGGCACTTTGCAGTTCGTCATCCAATATCTTGAGAAACTTAGTAGCTTCCGGTGCATTCCCTACTTGAATGAAAGAAATCGCCAGCTCTTCATCTCG
Source organism: filamentous cyanobacterium Phorm 6 (assembly GCA_003003725.1). Classification (GTDB taxonomy): domain Bacteria; phylum Cyanobacteriota; class Cyanobacteriia; order Cyanobacteriales; family Microcoleaceae; genus Microcoleus. Next base: position 4,885 of record PVWI01000212.1, read on the forward strand.
ATCGAGCTTCCGCGAAGCCTCTATAATTGTTTTCATCACTTCTTTGCGATCGTCTGGTTCGCCGTCCGTCACTACTAATATTGTTTCCCCATTTTGCTTGGTCTTACCGGATGCTTTGCGCTGAAAATAACTGTTCAGAGCGTCTTGCAGTACCGCAGCCAAATTCGTGGTCCCCGAAGGTTCGTTTTCTTGGAAAATTTGCACGACTTTAGCTACTGTTACGTTGTCGTAGCGCTTAAAACGACCGGAAAACAAATAAACGGTCATGCCATCCGGGTCTAATTCTTCGCATTTATTCGCCAGGGCGATCGTCGATTCTTGCATGAGCGCCCACCGACTTTTACCGCCAACCTGGTCTTTCGTGTACATACTGCCGCTTTTGTCAATGATGATTGTATAATCTCGGTTTTGAAGCATAATATTTTTTGGGTTAATTAAGGTTTTTCAAAAAAGAGTCAAACCAGCGAGCAGAAGCTCTCGAACTTTAGTTGCTCGCTGCGTTTTTTAGTTGATTTGCGATCGCAAATACCGGAATCTAAGCTGCAACTAAGGCATCTTTAAGCGGCTTCCAGGTAAAAACTCGATCGCCCCCCATCTCCACTGCTATTTTAACTCGCGGTTCCAACGTCGGCAAAACAGTCAAATACTCAATCTCCTGACTAGACAAAATCTGCCCTTCAATAATCCATAGCACCAGTCCTTTTGCTTTCGGTGGCAAATTGTCTAATTGAGTTTGCAACATCGGCGGCAAATAGTACGTATAACCCACAGCCCCTTCATTCCCAGTAGTTTTCTTACCCAAATGCGGTGGCCGCACCCCGTGAACCCCGGTTAAATACATCGCCAAATCGCCCAAACCCCGGGCCGTAATGGTGTAAGCACCGTAGCCCGCAGCTCGCAGCCTTCGCAGGTAGCGCCCCTCAAATCCTCCCTCTAAAGGAACGTACAAGGCTAGAGAGCCCGACTTTTCCAAATCCCGAATCACATCCGAACCACTCGTAATTAGTCCCATAAATTTGTGTTGCGTACTGCGTTAAGTTTGGTCGATCGCCCAAATGCGAACTGTAAGTATTTTGACACTCCCTAGCCTCAAGGTGTAGGGATTCTTGATTAATCGACTTTAAGTGCTATGTCATGAAAGGCAATCTTTAAACTTTTCAACCGTGTAATTACACCAATTGATGAGCCTAACTCACAGCAACACTCTTTGGATCTATCTCCAAAAGCTTACTAGGATAGGAACAAGAAGAGTTCGGGTATGCCCTACCCTACTTAGCAAATGAACTAAATTATTTGTTTTCTGGTAAGCGAGAATGCGTCGCTCCTCTAGCTGTATAGCGAGTTTTCGCGGCTAGGTGTCCAACAATTGATGCCTAAAAGTGTGTCTTTGTTTCACTTCGGGCAAAGAAGTTTAACCTTGACTTCTGTATTCTAGGACAAAGCCGTCCTAGAAGGCGATGTAGGCGAGCAGGGCGATCGGCTAAACTCCCCCGAAGTGACGGGGTTTTAAACCCAGTTTCTTGATAAATCCTCAAGCTGAGGCGAAATATTATCCTCGCGGCCTTGACAAACGGCAAACACTTCATGTACTATTTTGAATTGTCGCCGTATAAGGATACTAAGTAGCTTGCCGCTTAAGTCCTGGCACAAAAAAGCAAGACCGAGGCAAAACTCGGAGATCGAACAGGTAAAAAACCTCGAATCTCAACCCTTGCAAGGCTTCCACAAGCTAGCTCCCAAATTTAAAACTTAAATTTTAAACACCGAGGAAAGCTGTTGGTTGATAACAGTTAATTGCAGGAACACTGAAATAAATGTTTCTGCACAAGAGCAAGCGGATTGACGTAACTTTCGCAATCCGAAACCTCTTGCGTAAATAAAAGGAAAAAAATCCGTGTCTGTAGGCATTCTTGGCACTAAACTAGGCATGACTCAAGTGTTTGACGCCGAAGGGAGAGCAATCCCCGTCACCGTCATACAAGCAGGGCCTTGTACAGTAACTCAAATCAAAACAAAACAAACTGATGGCTACGGTGCTGTTCAGATTGGATACAGCGAAGTCAAACCAAAGGCTCTCAATAAGCCAGAATTGGGACACCTTGCCAAGTCGGGGGCGAATCCGTTGCGCCACTTGCAGGAATACCGCTTGGAAGATACCAGTTCATTTGAGTTAGGTCAACAACTAAGCGCTGATGCTTTTACACCGGGACAAATAGTAGATGTCATCGGTACAAGCATTGGTAAAGGTTTTGCAGGCTTTCAAAAGCGCCACAACTTCAAACGAGGCCCGATGTCTCACGGTTCCAAAAATCACCGCGAACCTGGATCGATCGGACCTGGAACTACTCCGGGTCGTGTTTATCCCGGGAAGAAAATGGCAGGACGTATGGGCAACGTTCAAGTCACCGTCCGCAAGCTAACAATTGTCCGGGTGGATACAGAGCAGAATCTGTTGCTCATCAAAGGAGCCGTCCCCGGCAAAGCTGGCGCCTTAGTCAATGTTGTGCCTGAGAAAAAAGTTGGGTGGTAGTCATTAGTTATTGGTTATTGGTTATTTGTTATTAGTAGCAATTAACCAATAACAAATGGCAACTAACAAAAAACAACTAATAACAGACAACTAACAACAGACAAAGGACAAAAGATATGGTTAACTGTGTAGTGCGAAATTGGCAAGGCGAAGAAGTTGGAGAAACAACTTTAGAGCTGCGCGTAGCCAAAGAAGAAAATGCCTCTCACATCGTTCACAGAGCATTGACGCGGCAATTAAACAACGCTCGTCAAGGTAATGCTTGCACCAAAACTCGAGCGGAAGTTAGAGGCGGTGGCCGCAAACCGTGGCGTCAAAAAGGAACAGGTCGAGCCAGAGCAGGTTCTATCCGTTCTCCGTTATGGCGGGGCGGCGGTGTGATCTTCGGGCCAAAGCCGAGAGACTTTGAAGTCAAAATGAACAAAAAAGAACGCCGTCTCGCTCTGCGGACAGCATTCTTCAGTCGTACCGAAGACCTGATTGTGGTTGAAGAATTTGCAGAGCAATTTCCGAGACCGAAAAGCAAAGAACTGCTGAGTGCGATCGCCCGTTGGGGTATCGAACCCAACAAAAAAGTTCTGTTAATCTTGCCAGAACCGCAACTAAACGTGTACTTGTCTGGACGCAACATCGAATTGATGAACGTCATCTTGGCAACTTCCCTGAATGTTTATGACGTTCTTGCGGCTGACAAAATTATCGTCACATCTACAGCCATAGCAAAAATTCAGGAGATTTACGGTGAGTAAAATCGACCCCCGCGACTACGCAGATTTGATCCAGCGCCCGATTCTCACCGAGAAAGCTACCAGGATGATGGAATTGAATCAATTCACATTCGACGTAGCCCCCAAAGCGACAAAGCCTCAAATCAAAGCTGCAATCGAAGAGCTCTTTAAGGTAAAAGTCACCGCAGTCAACACCCAAAACCCGCCGCGTAAAAAGCGTCGCGTTGGCAAGTTTGTCGGTTTCAAACCTTGTTACAAACGAGCAACCGTAACTCTCAAGGACGGAGACTCGATCCGCAAACTCCTATTCCCAGAAGTTTAAAATTTAGTAATAGGTGATCGGCAATGGGTAATAGGTAATAGGTAATAGGTAATAAGAAAGGATGAAGGATGAATTCGGACTTCATAAATTCTAATTACCAATTCCCAATTATCAATTACCTTTTTCCCAATTACAAATTACCTTTTTCCCAATTACCGATCGTAAAATAATGGGCATTCGTTCTTACCGACCTTATACCTCCAGCACCCGAGAAAAAACCGTCTCGGACTTTGCTGAAATTACCAGATCAGAACCAGAAAAGTCTCTAACCAGCAACAAGCACACCAAGCAAGGCCGCAACAACCGAGGCGTCATCACCTGTCGCCACCGGGGAGGCGGTCACAAACGCCTTTATAGAACGATCGACTTCCGCCGCGACAAACACAGCATTCCTGCTACTGTCAATGCGATCGAGTATGACCCCAACCGCAACGCCCGCATCGCCCTTTTGTTCTACAAAGACGGCGAAAAACGGTACATCCTGCACCCGCTCAACTTAGCCGTCGGTACAGTAATTGTTTCAGGCCCAGACGCGCCGATCGAAATCGGCAACGCCTTACCCCTGAAAAACATCCCCCTCGGTACCAGCATCCACAACGTCGAGCTAGTACCAGGTAAAGGCGGACAAATCGTCCGTTCCGCAGGCTCCAGCGCTCAGCTAATGGCAAAAGAAGGTAGCTACGTTACCCTCAAACTGCCATCCGGCGAACAACGCAAAGTCCGCGCCGACTGCTACGCTACGATCGGTCAAGTTGGCAACACAGACGCCAGAAACATCAGCCTCGGCAAAGCCGGCCGCACCCGCTGGAAAGGTCGCAGACCAACCGTTCGTGGTAGTGCCATGAACCCGGTAGATCACCCGCATGGTGGTGGTGAGGGTAGAGCTCCGATCGGGCGTCCGGGACCAGTCAGTCCTTGGGGCAAGCCAGCATTGGGTGCAAAAACTCGAAGCAAAAACAAGCGCAGCGACTCTTTGATCGTGCGGCGCCGTCGCAAATCTTCCAAACGTGGCAAGGGCGGCAGACAAAGTTAAGGAAGAAGGAAGAAGGAAGAAGGAAGAAGGAAGAAGGAAGAAGGAACAACGAAAAAGTTTTCCGTGCTCTTTTATTCCTGCAACTTTCTTCCCAATTCAATTCCAACTACTAATTACTAATTACCAAAACCATGTCTCGATCGTTAAAAAAAGGCCCGTTTGTCGCAGACCATCTGATGACAAAAATCGAAAGACTCAACGCCGCAGGTCAAAAGCAAGTAGTTAAAACTTGGTCGCGATCCTCGACAATTCTGCCCCAAATGGTAGGTCACACGATCGCCGTTCACAACGGTAGACAGCACGTACCAGTCTACCTCACAGACCAAATGGTTGGTCACAAACTCGGAGAATTCTCCCCCACTCGCACCTTTAGAGGTCACGCGAAAAGTGGTGATAAAAAGGCAAAAAGATAGCCAAATTAGGTGACAGGTAATCGGTAATCGGAAAAACTTTTCCCTAATTACCAATTACCTTTTCCCCAATTACCAATTACCAATTACCCAAACCGAAATGGTTATAGATACCACATCCGAAATTAAGGCGATCGCCCGTTACATACGGACATCCCCCTACAAAGTGCGCCGAGTCCTCGACCAAATTCGCGGCAAAAGCTACCAAGAAGCGCTGATTTTACTCGAATTCATGCCCTACCGCGCCTGCGAACCCATAGTCAAAGTTTTGCGATCGGCAGTAGCCAACGCCGAACACAACGCAGGATTGGACAAAGCCAAGCTCGTAGTATCTCAAGCTTACGCAGACCAAGGCCCAGTCCTCAAACGGTTTAGACCCCGCGCTCAAGGTCGCGCCTACCAAATCCGCAAGCCAACTTGCCACATTACGGTAATAGTTGCTCCGCTGTTAGAAGACTAAACCAGGGAAAAACGTAATAGGTAATAAACAGCTTAAAGTTGAAAAAAATAGGTAATCATCAATTACCAATTACCAATTACCAACTACCAATTACCAATTAACTCATCAAATATTATGGGCCAAAAAATACATCCAATTGGTTTTCGCCTCGGCATTACCCAAGAGCACCGCTCTCGTTGGTTTGCTGACGCCAGAAACTATCCAGAACTCTTGCAAGAAGACTATAAAATTCGCAAGTACGTTCGCAAAACCCTCAGCAATGCTGGGATTTCCTCCGTCAGAATTGAGCGGAAAGCCGATCAAATCGACCTAGAAGTATTCACAGCCAGACCCGGCGTCGTCGTAGGTCGCGGCGGAGCCGGTATCGAAACTTTGCGCGTCGGTTTGCAACAGCAACTCGGCAGCAACCGCCAAATCCGCATCAACGTCGTCGAAGTCCAGCGAGTAGACGCCGATGCCACACTAATCGCCGAATACATTGCTCAGCAACTAGAACGGCGCGTATCCTTCCGCCGAGTTGTCCGCCAAGCAATCACTCGCGCCCAAAAAGTAGGAGTCCAAGGCATCAAAATTCAAGTCAGTGGACGCCTCAACGGTGCAGAAATTGCCCGTACCGAATGGACACGAGAAGGAAGAGTCCCCTTGCACACACTGAGAGCCGACATCGACTACTCCTGCTGCACGGCTCAAACCATCTACGGCATTCTCGGCATTAAAGTTTGGGTTTTCAAAGGCGAAATTATTCCCGGACAGGAACAAGAATCTGCACCAAATGCAGCAGTGCCTCGCACCAAACAAAAGCGCCGCCGCCAGCAGTTTGAAGATCGATCGAACGAAGGCTAACAGTCAATTGACAATTGACAGTTGACAGTTGACAGCTAAGGGCGAGTAAGTTCGTGCTGTCCGCTAT
>PVWI01000032.1 GCA_003003725.1 filamentous cyanobacterium Phorm 6
AGATGTGTATAAGAGACAGCAATAAAAAAGCACCAGCAGTATTCGGTGCCATGCGTCCCGGTGTTGAGAGGCTTGTCAGGGTGTAACCTTCTTTAAATAGCAGTTGGTCGATGCCTAAGTCTAAATTAAAGCTATATTGGACTAGGGTAAGGAGGCTAATTAATATAAGTAAAAATGAACTGCCAATTAAAAAATTATAGTTTTTTTGATGTTTTTTTGTTGTTTTTTTGTTGTGGCTGCGCTGTTGGACGAACAGAGAAAGCCCGCCCAAAATAAAGCAGACGGCTGTATTGGCTTTCATTGTCACGAGTCCGGGCAGAATGCTTTTTAAGAGTTGGAGGTCGAAGATCCAACCCAACATGACTGTACAGCCGATCGCGATTACTGCAATACCAGCTTTTTGGGAAAAAGACTGGAGTGTAGCAATTGGGGTTGAGGGCGGCTGTATTTGTGGCGATCGTTCTAAAAGTTCCAATTTCTCGCTCCCTCAAATTATCTGGGTTTGTAGGTGTCTAAGGTAACAATAAACACTGTACTTATTTTGTTGCCAGCTATACAAAGCTGCTGAGGATATGCTAAAAATTGCCTAGCATAAAATACTAATCATTTTATCTAACTTGAGAGAAAGCGTCAATCGATTTTAGATTTTAGATTTCAGATTTTAGATTAAAGAAAGCGACCTCACCGAGGATGTGGGAAATTGACGCGCGTGCGAAGTTATCCCTTTCCCCGCAGGGGTTCCCGTTCCCCGTAGGGGTTCCCGTAGGGTAGGGTAGGGAATCGCCCGATTCATCCGCAAGGTAAAATATTTTTACTTGGTCGTTAGAGGGGTAATTGTAGCGGATTAGCACAAAAGATCGGACTCGGCGGTTGATATCAATTCCGGCTGCGCCGGAATGATATAGAGGATACGGCAGTGCCGTTTCCCTACAATTGATCGCGGTAGGGAAACGGCACTGCCGTATCCTCCGTTTAGATCATTCCGATGAAGAGAGATAAGACTCGGCGGTTGAAACCGCTACTACACAAACAAAGTCCGCACAACGCGAGACTCAAGAGGGGATATTAAAGTCGGATTTGGTATCAAATCTCAGATCGATCGTGTAGGGTTTGGTTCTTCAACTACTGACTACTGACAAATTTTGAAGTGCTTCCAAAGCTTCGGTTGCTGAGGGGTAACGCTGGGGAAATGCGTACAGCACCATCTGATCTAAAATGCGAGCCAACTCCGGGGTGACAGTTGCATTTTTCTGCCAAATGAGATTTCCTAAATTATCGACTCTCAGTTGTTTGGGCCGCATCCCTGTCAAGGCTTGAATGCCGATGATTCCGACAGCATAGATGTCGCTGCAAAATTTTGGCGTACCCATGGATTGTTCGGGGGGAATGTAGTCTTGTTGAGTGCCGCCGTGCGATTTTGTTTGGCCGGTGTTATTCTGCGAATTACTAATTTCTTTGACTGAACCGAAGTCAATTAATACAATCTTGTTATCCGATGTACGTCTGATTAAGTTTTGAGGATGAACATCGCGGTGAATTACATTTTTTTTGTGGACGAAAACCAGGACTTCCAAGATGTCTTTCAGCAAGGCAATAACTTGAGGTTCTTCCCAAGGTTGACCATCGATTAGTTCTTGATACAGTGGTTGTCCTTCGATGAATTGATAGACTAAATAAAAATACCCGCCTTCTTCAAAACGTGCTAACAATTCTGGTATTCGATCGTGCTTGCCTAAGCGATATAATACTTCTGTTTCTCGATTGAATAAATAGCTGGTTCTCTCTGACTGGCTTTTCAGGCGCTTGACGAGACACAAAGGTCGATCGGGCAAATTTTCATCTTCAGCCAAGTAGGTATCGCTGTACTCGGTGCTGACTAAGTGTTCTTTGATTCGGTAACGCATCCGCAGCAGCTTTTCCAAGATCGGATCGAAAGGTTTAGCGGGTTGTGTACCTTGTTGTACAGTTCTGATCATGCAGTCCCAAAGATTTGCTCCGACTACTCTTTCTTCTGGTTCAATAATTCCTGCTTGCCTCAGTACCTTTGTGATATCTTTCCACAAGTTGTAGCCGACATAGCGCCCCAGGTAGCCCACTGTGTAGCCACTGGCGATCGGATCGTTTTCCTTGATTTCTTGGTACGTCAAACCCTCTACAACGCCTCGAATTATCGCCTGTTGCAACCGAGTTAGGCGTTTTTGGGTTTGTTCGTATACCAGATTGTCCAAAAAAATGATTGCTTCTTCTACCGTCATAGTTTCCTGGCTTAAGTTACTTGTACAGCAGCTACGGATTTTATTTTTATATTTCTGTTATAGACGGTTTAGTTGAAATTTACTAGATTTTTTTAAATTTGAAATATATCTTGATAAATATGACTTTTATGAATCAAAATTATGACTTTTATGACCAAGAATTTCAAAGGTGGTACAAGCCCCCGGATTTATCCGTGGAATCAATCCAAAATCTCAAATCTAAAATCCTCAAGCCCCCGCATTTATCCGTGGGGTCAATCTCAAATCTCAAATCTCAAATCTCAAATCGATTGACATTGATTTACTTGACAAATGGTTGATGTGTTAATGTGAATTGATTGATTTTAATCAGGACTTAGGAAAAATATCAGACGGCGGTTGAAACCGCCGTCTTAACTTAACCGCCGTCTCAACCCTACGTCCGATCTTAATTTTTAATCTTATTCACATATCCCCACAAACTATAATCGCGGCTCAGCCAACCCCGGAAAAATGCCATTTGACTCGGATCTTCTTGCACCCGTTTGTAGCGGTAAATAATCCGTTCGTTAATCATTTGTAGCGCTGTATTTTTGTTATTAGCGGCTTTCAGCGCTTCTCTGGTGCGTGAATCAAAAACACCGCTTTGTGGCAATCCTAAAGCTTGCTGCAAAAATGTAATAGAATTGTTAATACCGAAATTAACTGCGGTGTCAAACATGACGATCGCCAAAGCAGGCTGCATTGTTCCCGAAAGACTAGAATCCCAGTAATATTTATAAATTTCTAGGAGCTCTGCTTCCGACATCTGCGTCACGTCGAGGGGTGGCAGCCCGCGACTGTAGCGGTAGGAGTTATATTCTGTTTGCAGGATGCCTCGATAAGTTCTGCCGCCCTTATCGGCTGGGTGATTGCTGAATCCGCCCTCAAAATATAAGGTGAAATAAAGCGCAGTTTGAAATAATTTCTGCCGAAAGCTTGCTGTCTGCTGTTGCTGCGCCAGAGTCTTTTGGGCAAAGGGCAGGGGGATTGCTAAGGTTAACAAGAGTATCCCCAGCAGGAGGTTTGGTTTCCACTTGATGTTATGTTGGCGCTGTGTCGCTTGCTTGTCGCTCATAAATTCTCTGTGAAGATAGCGCGTAATTCCGATAAATCTGGTACTCTGCAAAATAATCTAGATTCAACCTTTAACTTGATAGCACAGATAGGCCGCCCAATGAATTCCGATTTTCGCAACCAATCCGAAACACCCCAATTTGAAGATGCTGCATCGCTGACTGTCGTTGCAGAAACCTATTACTCTGAAGGCAATTTAGCAGCCGCCGTCGCTGCTTGTCGCCAAGCTCTGGAATTGCAACCGGATTGGGCGGCGGCTTACGTGACAATGGGCAATGTGCAGCAAGCCAGCGGCCAAATTGATGAAGCGATGCGGTTTTATTCTGAGGCGATCGCCCTGAATCCCGATTTTGCTGAGGCCTATGCTAATCTGGGTAGTATGCTCTACAAACAAGGGCGTTTGGTGGAGGCGATTGTCAATTACGAAAAGGCGATCGAACTTAAACCAACTTTGGCTGCTGCTTACTGGAATTTGGCAGGCGCACTGAAGCAGCAGGGGCAGTCGGATGCAGCCGTAGCCTACGAGTTAAAAGCTCTCGAACTCAATCCCCATCTGGCTCAGGTAGATTTTCACATAAATTTAGGCGATAAATTAGCGCGGCAAGGGAAGTTAGATGAGGCTGTGGCTGCATGGCAACGGGCGATCGCGCTCATTCCCGATTTACCCGAAGCATACTGTCAAATTGGCATAGTTTTGCGCCACCAGGGCAAGTTTAAAGAGGCGATACCCAACCTGCAAAAAGCCCTAGAAATTAAACCGGATTTTATTGCAGCCCACCAACATTTGTGCGGCATCCTCAGAGATACTAGCGATTTAGCAGCCGCGCGGCAAGCTGTACACAAATACAGCCAAATGTGTGCCGAAACCGATCCGATTATGACGGCGATTTACTTCGTCAGCACCTATCAAGTCTCAGGATTGAATCAAATTGCGGGCGATCGATTTTTAGAGCTAGAATCGTACTTGCAGAACAACTTAGAAACGGCTAGCCCAGTAGAAATTAAATCGCTTTATGCAAACTTCTTATTCAGCACGCCATATTTGCGAGATGACTTGGTGGCAAACTCTAAACTTTATAGATTAATTGCCCAAAAGTACATCGAAAAATGTATCAAACCTAATTTTTCTCAACCCGCCAATTACAGTTTCAAACCAAAAGCACCAGCCAGCAAGTTAAAAATCGGGTTTTTGTCCAATCACTTCAGCCGCCATTCCGTAGGTTGGTGCAGCGCTGACATTCTTTACGAATTGTCCCAGATTACACCCAATTTATATTTATATGCTTCCGAAAGAATTGTTGCGGACGATCGCACTCAGCAATTTGAAAGTCTCGGCAAAATGACTTTTCCCAAAACTTACCCAAACGGACTTGCCAATTCCGCAGAAATTATTGCCCAAATTCAGCAAGATGAATTGGATATTTTAGTCGATTTAGATTCTCTCAGTGTCCCAATTCACGCTGACATTCTCTACCAAAAACCCGCGCCAGTTTGTGTTTCTTGGCTCGGCTTTGATGCACCTTACATATCCTCGGAAAATTACTTTCTGACAGACTGGCACTCGCATCCAGCCGATCGAGAAAAATATTATGACGAGCAGTTAATTCGGATGCCGGATTCGTTTGTAGCGGTGTCAGGTTTTCAGAGATATGCAGTCGATACAGTGCTATTGAGAAAGTCGAATCGGATTGGTTTGGATCAGATAGTTTACCTGTGCGTCTCTCCCGGCAGAAAATTTAATCGTGAGTTGGTAAAAGCACAAGTTGCAATTCTCAAACAAGTGCCGAATAGTATCTTAATTCACAAAGCTTTGGGCGATGCTGCGGTGTTTGAGGCGGCGTATCATCAAGCTTGCGAAGCTGAGGGAGTTGGCCGGCATCGCATTAAGTTTTTGCCGAGAGTTGCTACGGAGGAAGAACACAGAATTGTCTATTTGCTGGCCGATGTTTTGTTGGATTCTTATCCTTATAATGGAGGTACTCACACTTTAGAGGCTTTGTGGTTTGATTTGCCTGTGGTGACTCGCACCGGAGAGCAGTTTTTGTCTAGAATGGGTTATTCGTTTTTGCAGGCTTTGGGAATTGAAACTGGTGTGGCTTGGTCTTGGGCGGAATATGTGGAATTGGGTGTAAAATTGGGTAAGGATGGTGATTTGAGAAAGGCAATTAAAGCGCAGTTGGTTAAGTCTAAGGATGCAGCAAGTTTGTCGCCGCTGTGGAATCCGAAAAAGTTTGCTGGCGATATGTATGCGGTGTTTGCAAAATTGTGTAAAATCTGAATAGATAGTATGATGTCCGCTGGAATGACCGCGAGTGCATAGGTTTGTAGTGAGGACTTTAGTCCTCTGATTTATGCGGACTAAAGTCCTCACTACAAACCGGGAAAGGTTATTTGATCGAAGGCTATCTAACTACTGACTACTGACTAATGACTAATGACACACCCAACTATTAAGTTTTTGAAACAGCCGAGTTCGCAAGCTTGGGTCGAACAGGCGATCGCCCATTTTGATACAATCTTGTTAGATCATTCTCACTGCGAGCGGAAAGCGGCGGGAGTAGCCTTAAATTTAATGTTTCGCTACCCAGCACGGGAAAAATTGGTGAGGATGCTAACCGCCATCGCCCGTGAAGAATTGGAGCATTTCGAGCAAGTCAACCAGCGGTTAGAAGAGCGCGGTATCGCTTTGGGGCCTTTGGCTGCGCCTCCCTACGGTGCGGGTTTGTCCGCCCAAATTCGCAAACAGGAACCGGAGAGACTTTTGGATTCTTTGCTGGTTTCTGGTTTAATTGAAGCGCGGAGTCACGAACGGTTGGGGCTGCTGGGCGAGCATTGTCCTGATGCGGAATTAGCTAAGTTTTACCGCAGTTTGATGGCGAAGGCAAGCGCGCCATTATGGGGTATATTGGATTTTGGCAACTACTTATTTCGATCGCACTCTTGTGATTGAGCGACTGGAGGAATTATCATTGGTAGAAAGTGACTTGCTGACAACTCTTTATCCTGAACCGAGAATCCATAGTTAAAAGTTAGGTGCATTTAAAGACTGTAAAACACAAAAAATTAGTAATTTTACAGTTGCTAAACTCAAAAATACATAGTAACTTGTAACAACCAATGGAAACCAAACATCTGGATTTTTTGATTCGTTCCTGGGAAACGCGCGATCGGGCTGATGCCTTTCATTTAATTAAAAATATTTTAGTAGAGTACGGTTTAATATGTGAGCCTTTCGGGGCAGATCGAGATGTCTATGATGTAGAATTATTTTATCATAAAAAGGGCGGCGAATTTTGGGTAGTTGAACGGCAAGGAGAAATAGTGGGTACAGCCGCTTACTATCCGATTGATCGCGGGAATAATGCTGTGGAAATTCGCAAAATGTATATTTTGCCAGCAGTAAGGAGACAAGGTTTGGGGAAGTTTTTACTGCAAGAATTGGAAAGTAAAATTATCGCTCGCGGCTTTGATGAAATCTGGATCGAAACTGCTAGCATTCTTCAGGAAGCTGTTATATTGTACGAAAATAACGGATACCTACCGACGACTGGTGTTGAAACGCCAAGGTGCGATCGGGTTTATGTTAAATGTTTAAGTTAGAAGCAAAGTCTAATCAACCAAATTTACACGCTAAATCAAAGCAACTGACTTTTTGGATAAGTCCTATAACTAGGTTCGTAGTGAGGACTTTAGTCCTTCTTTCCGAGGACTAAAGTCCTCACTACGAACCTAGTTTAATTCCTTTTTTGCCGCAGCGGAATCTCGATCGCAAATTCCGAACCTTCTCCCAATACAGAATTGCACGACAACTGGCCGCCGTGTTTTTCTACGACAATAGAATGCGAAATTGCCAATCCTAAGCCTGTGCCTTTTCCGACGGGTTTTGTGGTAAAAAATGGGTCAAACAAGCGCCGTTTCACGTCTTCGCTCAGGCCAGGGCCACTGTCTGTTATTCGCATCGCCACGCAGTTATTGTCGGTTACTTCGGTGCGAATCGTAATTGTGAGATTTTTGCTTGTGCGATCGGGTTTATTGATCTCCATTTCCACTGCGTCGATCGCATTGCTCAACAAATTCATAAATACTTGATTTAACTGACCGGGATAACACTCAACTAAAGGCAATTCACCGTATTCTTTGATAAGATTAATTGGCGGGCGATCTGGTTTATTTTTCAGGCGGTTTTGCAAAATCAGCAGCGTGCTTTCGATGCCATCGTGAATGTCAACTTGTTTCATTTCGGCTTCGTCGAGTCTTGAGAAAGTCCGCAGGCTCAAAACAATGTCGCGGATGCGATCGGCTCCGACTTTCATAGATGTTAAAATTTTCGGTAAATCTTCAACAATGTAATCAATTTCAAAGGCTTCTCTGGTATCTAAAATTGTGGCGCTAGGCTGCGGGTATTCTTGCTGGTAAAGTTGCAGCAGTTTGAGCAAATTTTCTGTGTATTCGCTGGTGTAGCTGAGATTACCGTATATAAAATTAACTGGGTTGTTGATTTCGTGGGCGACACCTGCGACTAACTGTCCCAAACTCGACATTTTTTCACTTTGAATTAATTGAGTTTGGGTGCGCTGGAGTTGGCGCAAAGTTTGTTCTAGCTTTTGAGTTTGAGCTTGAGCTAATTGGGCAGTTGTGCGGGTTTGATCGTACAATTCGGCGTGGTCGATCGCGATCGCAATTTGAGCGATCACTGCTTGCATCAGTTCGACTTCCGAATCGCTCCAATTTCGCAGGGACAGAGCCTGATAGCAGGTAATCGCGCCAATATCGCCGGAAGCAGTATGAATTGGCAGCGACAGCACTGAGTTAAATTTTGAAGCCTGGAAAATTTCGCGCAATTCTACATCTTCAAAAGTGCTGACATCATCAATTCGCAGAATTTCTCGCCGCAAAATCTGTCGCACTGCGAGACTAGATTTGTCATCTATAGGATAAGTGCCGAGAATACTCGGCAAATCTGCATTCTTCGCTTCGCAAACTATGTCCCAAACCGGAGGATTGCTGTTGGGGCGATACCAAGTGAAGATGCACCAATCTAGGTGCATCAGATTGCGAATTTCTTGAACTGCGGTTGCTAAAATTGTGTCTAAATCTAAAGAATTGCGGATTTGGTTGGCAATTTGATTGAGCAGTTGTTCTCTCTGAGCTTGCTGTCTGAGGGCTTGTTCCGATCGCACTAATGTTTCTTCGGCCACTTTGCGATCGGTTAAATCTTGGACGACTGCTTGGATAATTTTTTCATTTCCAACTTCGATAGCTGTCAGCACAACTTCTGCAAGAAACTCAGTACCGTCTAAACGCCGGTGCAGCCAATCAAAACGGTGGTTTCCGCGCTCAAAGGCGATCGCGATCATTTCGTCGGCCATGCTCAAAGAATCTCTGCCGTTGGGTTGAAAAGGCGGCGACAGTGTAGCGGGGTTTTGGCCGTACAACTGTTGCGGGGATGTGCAGCCAAATAGTTTGAAGGTGGCTGTGTTGGCATCCGCGATGTTACTGTCGTATAACATCAAAACAGGCAAACTGGTTAATTCGTAGAGCGATCGAAATTTGGCTTCCGACTGTTGCAATGCCGCTTCTGTTTGCTTGCGATCGGTAATGTCGGCAACCATTGCCAAAGCGCCGACATAGCGCCCTTCTTTGTCTGACAAGGAATTAGTAGAAACCATCGCCCACAAGTCGCTGCCGTCTCGACGAAGGAACTTAAAATCGTGCTTTTCGCTAATTCCTTCACGGCGGCGGTTGAGATTGGCTTCGGCGATCGCCACGCCTTCTGCATCCATGAAAGCAAATAGCGACTGCCCGATCATTTCCTCTACCGTACAGGCGAGCATATCGACCATTTTTTGGTTGACAAAAGTAGTTTTACCCTCCGCATCGATCATCCAAATTCCTTCATCGGCTGTCTCGACAATGCACCTGTATTTTTCCTCGCTTTCCCGGAGGGCTTCTTCTGCTAAATGGCGCTGGGTAATGTTTTGAGTCATCAGCAATCCGCCGATGATTTCTTGCCGTTCATTTCTGACTGGCAAAGTGTAAGCAAGGTAAATGCGATCGCCATAAGTAAATTCTGTAATAACTGTTTCTCCAGCCAGCGCCGCCCGATAATTTGGCTCGACAGCAGCGCAAAAATCTGGCTCGAATACTTCCCAGATTGTCTTGCCTTCCATCAATTCTTTGGAAAGCCCCACTGCTGCTAATTCCGTACCTTCTACCAGGGTGAACCGCAGTTCTCGATCGAACAGCATCACCGCACCGTTAGGAATGTTGCTTGCCATAGTGCGGTAAAGCTGTTCGCTTTTTTGCAGTGCTGCTTCTGCTTGTTTGCGATCGCTAATGTCAATGACAACTGCACCAATGCCGATCGCCTCGCCACCTTCATCTAACAGCGGAAAGTAAGAGGCTACGATGTGGCGGATCACCCCTGGTTGTCTTTGGTTTTCGCCGCTTATCTCCATGTTGAGTATGGGTTCTTTTGTAGTCAAAATTTGCTGGTAAAGAGGCTCCATCATTGGGGCGATATCCGGCAATATTTCTCGTACAGTTTTGCCGATATGTTCCGCTGGACTGGCACCATTCATTTCAGCCAGCATTTTATTAATTTGTACGAACCGTAATTGGTCGTCTAAAATACACAATCCAACGGGAGATTCTGAAAAAAAGGCATCAAATCGTGCTTGTCGCAGAGTTAGTTCTTTTTCGAGAGCTTTGCGATCGCTAATATCTCTGATGCAGCCCACACTCCCAAAGACTTCGCCACAAACATCTTTCAGCAGACAAACTGACAAGTGCGAGTAAAAGTCTTCCCCGGACTTGCGGCGCATTTTTATCTCTAGTTCGCACTCGCCTTTTTCTAATAACGGTTCTTGAACTAATTTTAAGATGAATTCTCGCTCTTTCGGCGCGTAAATCAGACGAATATTTTGACCAATAACTTCAGTTGGAGTGTACCCGTACAGCCTTTGAGCGGCTTTATTCCAACTGGTTATCAAACCCTTCCCATCCGTGCCAATTACGGCTTCGCGAATTTGGTCGAGAATCTGATTTTGCAGCCGCAGTTTCGAGTTTGCTTCTTCCAGTTCGGCGATTTTTTCTTGGAGTAGTTCCTGAGTTTTTGCCAGTTCGTCTGTCTGATTTGCCAGCAATTTTTCTAGATGGGAATTGCAGTGCGCCGCTGATTGGGGCGGCTGGCTGTTTTCATCCCGAGTATTAAAAATTTCGATCGCGCTCAGCCAAATCGCGCGCTCTCCCTCTGTTTCCATTTCCCGATCGGAAACTCGCACGGGTACGAGATGATTGTTTTTATGTTTGTATGCTGCTGGGCACGGGCCCGTGCAGCTATTTTTTGCTTGACTTTCTCGATATTTTTCTCTCGCAGCGCAATCTGTTTGCAGAATTTCCCAGTAGTTGAGGTTGAGAGTTTCTGCAACTGTGTAGCCGATAATACTTGCAAAAGCTGGGTTTATGTCTGTAAAAGTCCCGTCTGTGCGGCATATGGCCAGCCCGATCGGGCTAAGTTCCGACAATTTGCTATTGTGGCGATCGGGCGTAGCTTTTCCTAACTGGCTTTGCATCTGCTCTAGCTGGACTTGGGATAATTAATTATATCTTTTTATTTTGTTTTTTGGTGTGAGTTTTATCACTCAGTAAGGAAGAAGGAATAACTTCCTCCTTCCTTCTTAGTTTAATTAATCGCGGGCGATACCTTCGGAGCGGGCGGCCAACTGCACAGCACCTGCGACAGCAATGGCAACTCTTTCGTCAAAAACTGACGGTATAATATGTTCTTTGTCAAGCTGAGAAGGGCTGACTAAAGAGGCGATCGCATAAGCTGCACCCAAATACATACTTGTGGTAATCGTGTGAGCTTTGCAGTCCAAAGCACCTCGAAATATCCCCGGAAATGCCAAAACATTGTTAATTTGATTGGGGTAGTCGCTGCGTCCGGTGGCAATGATCGCGGCATCCTCCATAATTAATTCTGGCTGAATTTCGGGAATGGGATTTGCCATTGCAAACACGATCGGATTCTCGGCCATAGAACGCACCATCGAGCGAGTGACTACTCCGGGCGCACTGACACCTAAAAATACATCAGCACCGGCGATCGCATCTTCCAAAGTACCGCCCGAATCCACAGCAAATTCTAATTTTTCTGGGTTCATATCCGTGCGGTCTTTGGAGAGAACACCTTTGGAGTCGCACATGATGATGTTTTCGGCACCTGCTTTGCGCAGCAAGCGGGCGATCGCGATTCCGGCCGCACCTGCACCGTTAATTACGATACACACTTCTGCGATCGTTTTTTTGACGATTTTTAAGGCATTAATTAATGCTGCCAAACTAACAATCGCCGTGCCATGTTGATCGTCATGAAAAATCGGAATATCTAAGGTTGCCCGCAATCTTGCTTCGATTTCAAAGCAACGGGGAGAAGAAATATCTTCCAGGTTAACGCCGCCAAAAACTGGGGCGATATTCTGCACTGTCCGAATGATTTCCTCGGTATCTTGGGTGTCCAAACAGATAGGAAAGGCATCAATTCCGGCAAATTCTTTAAATAGCATGGCTTTGCCTTCCATAACTGGTAGTGCGGCGGCTGGGCCAAGGTTTCCTAGTCCCAAAACTGCGCTACCGTCGGTAACAATGGCAACAGTATTTTGTTTGATTGTCAGATTGTAAACTTGTTGGGGGTCATTGGCGATCGCAGTACAGATGCGGGCGCTCCTGGGGTGTATGCCATTGCCAAATCGGATTGGCGTTTGAGGGAAATTTTGCTAATTACGCTGATTTTTCCACCACGGTGCAAGTCGAAAGTGCGATCGTACACGTCGATCACTTTGATATTCGGCAGCGCTTTCACTGCTTGCACAATTTCTTCGTTGTGATCGGTGCTGTAAGCATCGACGGTGATATCGCGAACTGTACTGGCGCGGGTTTGTTCGATTAAGTCAATTTGGCCGAAGTTGCCACCCACAGAGGCGATCGCGCTGGTGACGCTAGCCAGCATTCCCGGCTGGTTCGGCAGAGCAACGCGAATCGTTAAACTAAAGCTGGGGTTCGGTGTCAGTTTTACCATGATGGCTTGATTTTAGATTTAAGAATTGCAATCTTTGATTTTATCGCCAATGTTAAGCATAAAATTTAATAATTCAAATTTTCAACTAAAATTTTTAACAAATTCTCCGATCCTGTGATGCGATCGCGCTATATATCCCCGTAGGGTGCGTCAGTTTCAATGTGTTTGAATTGGAGCGAAACTTGGGACTGACGCACCCTACTAACTACTAACTTTTAAATCGGTTACATCCGTTACAAAATCCGTTGCCGAACTTCCCTTTTCCTTCTTCCTTAACTTTTAAATCCGTTACATCCGTTACAAAATCCGTTGCCGAACTTCCCTTTTCCTTCTTCCTTCGGTCAATTGTCAACTATCAACTGTCAACTGTCAACTGAATCAACGCCTAATTCCTGCTGCTGTGTTTTGAAGCGAGACACCCAAGAGAGTTAGTGCGGCTTGTTAGTGGCTGTGATTGGGGAGGTAAAAAGTAGATGCAACACTGTTTGATCGAGCAGGTAAAAATTAGATCGACTCACAAGCGGGCATTTCGTATGTATTCTGCTTGCTTGTTTAACACTTGCCAACGATCGCGAGTGCAACCGGGCAAACGATCGAACTACCTGCACGCTTTGCTGGAGAATTCCAGCGACTTTTACTAATAAGCAATCTATCCCGCGCCAGTAAAGACACAGGTTTAGTGCAGCAGAGCGAGTTGCTGGTTGTTAACTGTCAATTTTAGCGATCGGTCGCAGCATCTGCACAGACAACAGTAAAGATTTTGCAAGCTAGACAATCGGGGGGAACTTTTTCTAAGTCTTGCAGATCGACCGATCGATCTACCTCACTGCCGGCGGGAACGATGCACAGGGCAACTTGTCCGACTCCAGCCATGAGTTCGGCAACTCGCTCCAAAATACTGTCTATTTTGGCAATTAATTGGTCTGCTGCATCCAGACTCGACGCAATGATGAAAAAGGTTTTGACTCCATCGGGACAAGGCGCAAAGCCGAGGGTGCACTCTTCTAATAGCGCTTGAGTCGAGAGACTCAAAGGCTCATGGAAGCGAGCGATTACTGCTTGATAAAAGGCTTGAGTCAGAGAACGATCGCCAAAAACAGGTTGAGATAACATAACTACTTCCTTTCGTAGAATTTTCGCGGGTATTAAACTGAATGTTAACATACCTTAATGTAAGTCATTTAATTAAATTATGTAGCGATCGCGATCATCATCGAATGTGATAATTTTGGGCTTGTCAGGCGATCGTCATTGTGATAAAATGTATCCTCAATTACCGAAGCGCCTGATTTCGATCGCATATTCAGCAAAAGCTAAGTACAAATACATAAATTAGTTAAAAAAACTAAGTATCCAATCAAAATATAAAAGATGAACTCGATCGCCCAACAGTTAAAAACAAGATTTGAAAAAGCCTTCACCGCTGCATTCGGCGAGAGTTATTCGGGTACAGATCCGATGCTAGCCCCTGCGGGAAACCCCAAGTTTGGGGACTTTCAATGCAACGCGGCGATGAGTTTGGGGAAAAAGTTAGGCAAACCCCCACGGGCGATCGCCTCTACGATCGTCGAAAACCTAGATATTGCCGACATCTGCGAAACCCCAGAAATCGCCGGCCCTGGTTTTATCAATTTGAAGCTCAAACCGGCTTATTTGGAAGCACAAGTTAGGGCGATCGCGATCGACCCCCGTTTAGGCATTTCACAGACAGAAGCGCCTCAGAGAATTGCGATCGACTTTTCGAGCCCGAACATCGCCAAAGAAATGCACGTCGGGCACTTGCGATCGACAATCATCGGAGATGCGATCGCCCGCATCCTCGAATTTCAAGGCCACGACGTACTCAGAATCAACCACATCGGCGACTGGGGCACCCAATTCGGGATGCTGATCGCCTATTTGCGCGAAGTTCACCCCGAAGCATTAACAACCGCTGACGCTCTAGATTTAGGCGATTTAGTGGCATTTTACCGCCAAGCAAAACAGCGCTTTGACACAGACGAAACCTTCAAAGAAACCGCCCGCCAAGAAGTAGTAAAACTGCAAGCAGGCGCAGAAGACACCCGCCGCGCTTGGAAATTGCTATGCGATCAATCCCGCCGCGAATTCCAAGTAATCTACGACTTACTAGACATCAAACTAACCGAACGCGGCGAATCCTTTTACAATCCATTATTGCCCGCAGTAGTCGAAGATTTAACCAATCTCGGTTTGCTAGTAGAAAGTGACGGCGCGAAGTGCGTTTTTGTAGACGGTTTCACCAACAAAGAAGGCGAACCACTGCCGCTAATCGTCCAAAAAACCGACGGTGGCTACAACTACGCCACCACCGATTTAGCAGCCGTGCGCTACCGGATAAAAGAAGACGGCGCCAAACGCTTGATTTACGTCACCGATTCGGGACAATCCAACCATTTCGCCCAAGTATTTGCAGTAGCCAGAAAAGCCAATTGGATTCCCGAAGATGTCGAAATTGTCCACGTTCCCTTCGGTTTGGTGTTGGGAGAAGACGGCAAAAAATCGAAAACTCGCTCTGGCGATACAGTACGGCTGCAAGATTTGCTCGATGAGGCGATCGTCCGCGCCCGCAAAGATTTAGAAGAGAGATTAGTAACAGAAGAAAGACATGAGACTGAAGAGTTTATAGCTAACGTCTCTCATGTAGTTGGTTTGAGTGCAGTCAAATATGCCGACTTAAGTCAAAACCGCGCCAGCAACTATGTATTTAGCTACGACAAAATGCTCGCATTGCAAGGAAATACAGCACCTTATATGCTGTATGCTTACGTGCGCGTGCAGGGAATTCGCCGCAAAGGAGAGATTAATTTTGATAACTTAGATGCTGGTGCGAAAGTAATTTTGCAGTCTGATGCCGAGTTGGTATTGGCAAAGCATTTATTGCAGTTGAATGAAGTTGTGAATGCTGTTGGCGGCGATTTATTGCCGAATCGGATTTGTCAGTATTTGTTTGAATTGAGTCAAAAGTTCAATCAATTTTTTGAGCAATGCCCGGTGTTGCAATCTGAGGAACCGTTGCGGACTTCGCGGTTAATTTTGTGCGACTTAACGGCGCGGACTTTGAAACTGGGGTTAGGATTGTTAGGAATTCAAGTGTTAGAAAGGATGTAATCTAAGGT
The DNA here is from genome assembly GCA_003003725.1 of filamentous cyanobacterium Phorm 6. Classification (GTDB taxonomy): domain Bacteria; phylum Cyanobacteriota; class Cyanobacteriia; order Cyanobacteriales; family Microcoleaceae; genus Microcoleus. The sequence continues at coordinate 15,567 of PVWI01000032.1, forward strand.
TTGTAGTGAGGACTTTAGTCCTTCCAAAGCGATGTAGGGGCGGGTTAACCAACAATAATTGCCTGAAACCAACCATCTCGAAAACCCGCCCTGGCCTGATTACTTGCTCTTTTACTCTACTGTCAAGAGAATTGTAGTTTTCCCAAAAGGAAGGAAGGGTGGCAGATTTCATAGCTCATTCAGTTTCATTTCCTGTGCCTTTCCTTCAGCAATTTCTTGTTTTGCGCGTTGGGCAGCAGCCACAAGTTGCGGTTGCGTTTTCTGGAAAGATTCGTCCCATCGAAGCTCATCTTTTAAGTCTTCGATATACTCTTTCAAGTATTCTGCTACTCGCTGCTGTAAAGTTTCTGGCAGAGACTCCATCATGTCGATCACTGCATCAATACCTTCCCATAGTTCAGAAAGCGGTACAGTCTCTCCTGTCATTGCTTCGTGCCATCCTTGACGAAAACAATCTTCGGCTGACTTCAGCGGTTCCTCGTCAGCAAGAACGATGATGCGAACTCGGCGATCGGCAAATTTGGCTGATTGGGCGAGAATTTCTTCCCACGTTCCCTCTAGTTCTAGTAGTTGTGTTGTCATTTTTTTCATGGAATTGTGACTAAGTTTATTTTAGCGTGTGAAGAAGTGCGATCGCCCCTTCCTGCGTCAAATGTCAGGCTAATGGAAGTATTTTTTGATTTAGCCACAGAGAGGATGTTATACTTATAGCTGTAAGATATTAAAATTAATACTAGATAGCCCTAATGCCTGAAAACATTAAGCCGATTCAAAAGATTCTGTTTGGTAGCCCAGGGACTGGAAAAAGCTACCAGATTCGGGAAATTGCTAGAGATAAATTAGGAATTCCATTGGATGACACTACTCACACTGTCAAGACAGTGTTTCATCCAGAGTACACTTATGCTGATTTTATGGGGAAGTTGTTGCCCCTCACCCAAGGCAACTCAGTTATTTATAAATTTTATCCAGGGCATTTTATTCGCATTTTGGGAATGGCATACCAAGGTTTAATTGATGGCAAGAAAGACCATTACTTGCTCGTAATTGATGAATTAAATCGAGGAAATGCGGCAGCTATTTTTGGTACTGTATTTCAGTTGCTGGATCGCGAAAGTGATGGCTGGTCGAGTTATGAAGTCGATATTTCTGAAATGGAGTTAGTTGGCTTACTGGAAGCAATGCGCCTAAAGCCAATCATTCAAGATGGAACAATTGAAATCAAAGAAGGAAAGACTAAAATACCTTGTGAAGACTTTTGTCAACGAAGGAAAGAGGAGTTAGCCACCAATAATTCTGCTGGCAGCAGAGTATTTAGTATTCTACAACAACGGCGAATTAATATTCCACATAACTTGTCTATTCTCGCGACAATTAACACTTCGGATGAATCAATTTACTACCTTGACAGCGCATTTAAGCGGCGGTGGGACTGGGAATATGTTAAGGCTCCAATAAGAGACGCATCTATTCCCGAAGAATTGCGAGATGTGAAGTTAATAATTGATGGTGATGAAAAAGGAGCATGGTCACAGTATATTGTGGGAATTAATGAATTGATTAAATCAAATCATCAGGTGATTCGGCGGATTGAAGATAAACAAATTGGTTGGTGGTTCATAAAACCAGAAGACGATAAAGTCGATCTTGATCAAGTAAAAGATAAATTAATGTTTTATCTTTGGGATAGTGTATTTGCGAGAGATAAACGACCGATAGAGGAGTTTTTATCGAATCCAAATGCGGTAAAATTAACAGCATATTCAGACTTCCTAGATTTGATGCAAGAATTTATGAGGAGAGTAGGTGATCTCGGTAAAAAATAGTTTTTTTAGGATTTGCCAATTATGATTAACTTCAATTCCTTAAAATTAAGAGTCCCCGATAATTACTCGTTTGTTGGCATTCAAAAGCAAGATGACGAACTGTACTTTTATCTACCTAAAGGGTTTGATGCTCGACTATCTGAGCTTGACACATTTGTAGGTAAACGAGATTTGTTTTTCCTACTCTATAAAATTTTAGGCACTTTTAAAGAAATCTGTATTGAGAAAGGTTATATCGATGATATTGGTGAGTTGGGCACCCAGGATCGTGATGGTGTAATTAACAGTCATCGGGGTTCTGAAATTCAAGATGATGAAGACGATTCAGAAAATATATTTTACTCGAAGCTGGACATTATTACTCACTTTTTGAAGGCTTATGAGGAACCAAAAATTTTAGCCCTTGCTTATCGATTGGGCAAAAGTAACAAGTTTGATGTCAGCCAGATTCATAAATACTTACACCAAGCTGTGTATTTACCTAATCATGCAGCTTATGTCGATGAAATGCTACTTCCACGACGAGTAATGCAGTTTGAATCTACTGATATTGTCACGATGTATTGCTATCTCTTTTGCGAGATTAAGCAGCAACTTGGAGAGGTAGCCAATGCTGAAATTACAGCATTAGCTGAGCGATTTCGTCAGCACCATCTCGGAAATCAAGACAGTCTTTTTGATGAACAGAGTTATGAGCAGGTTTTAAATATACTCAAGGATGTCTTAGAAACAATTGACCATAACACACCCATAAAAGATGCTGATTATTGGCAGTATTACGAAGCAATCAAGTTATTTCTTTATGGCAATTGGCATCAAGCAGAAAATGGTGAAATTTGGGGCATTAAAAATTTTCATAGTGTTTGGGAGTCGATGTGTTTGACCTATATAGTACAAAGAACTGATCCCTCATTGCTACTTTACTTGGATGATCGTTATTTAAGTTCTCGAACAGTGGAAAAAGCAAAATCATCTGCTAAGCTTATTGACTTATCGAATACTTTTAAAATAAATGGTTCTTCGATGATTCCCGATTCGATTTTATTTGAATCAATCAGACATAAAATTGAGGTTAAGAAGACTTATAAAGTGTGGGCCGATAATTGGAAGGATTATCAGAATAAAGAGATGACTAAATACTATGAAACCACAATCGCTAGCTATTTTAATGACCATTATATAAATATAAAAATTGGTTATCTTGGTCAAGAAACGAATAATCATACCATCAAAAAATTACAGGAATTATATAAGCTTGATAGTAAGGGCGATATGATTATTAATGCTCCGTTACCCAATAATTTCTACTCATTTTGGGTAAATTCTTTTCCGCTTAATTTAGAAGTTCTCCATCAGATGTATTACTTCAATCATTTCTTTTATTTAGCCTTAAAAAAACAGATTAGGGACTGGGATCGATTTAACAAAGAAATTCTTCAACCATTAGGCGTAGAAATAAAAAATAATGTTTTTACTGGATCACTTTTTCGCCGAGGGATTTTTGGAGAAAATATAAAACCACATTTTAATGACTTTATTCAAGAATTATTCGATCAATTCGATCAAGATTTTTGTGAAATAATCGACATCAAATACTTAGACACTAAATACTTCCGAGATTCCAACAAAATTGAAGAAATTAAACGTAGAAGTATCCGTAAACAGTTTGTCTATGAGCACTTGCTTCAAAAGACTTTAGAGAAGAGAAAGGATCAATACAGTAATTTGAGTATTCGGAGTAGCTTTTGGCTCCCTAGCTACCTACCTGATGATTCAGAATTGTTACAAGATGACTCGACTTTTATGGATGGCTACATTAAATTAAAAAATGTGAATTTTAAGTTATTGGCTGAAACCTATCTCGCTTAAAGCCTTTTAGCTAATATACAGCTTACAGTACATTCCATCTAACTGTGATCGAGTAAATTCAAATCGATCATTTACGGTGTTTTGTTAACAACCAAACTCTCTAGAATGTCTTTAAACATTGTTACGACAATTTGGCGATCGTTATCTCTCACAAATATATCGTAATTGGGACTTGAGTTAATTTCAATCAACCAATATGCTCCTTTTGTATCCAGCGCGATGTCAAAGCCAGCATAGTCGATCGCCATTTCCGCAAAAACTGGTCTCACAAAATCTTCAATCTCCGCCACAACCCTTGAATTAGTAATATGTTGAGCTTTTGCACCTTCCCAGTGCAGCGGGCTCAGATTGCCCGCAAACTCAGCCTGAGACTTGTCTTTTTCGTACAGCAAAACGAGCTTTTCTTTGCAGAATGCCGCCCGATATTCGTGCTGGATTTCGATATACTCTTGAGCTAGCGCCACATAGTCATAATCTTTGCTGTTGACATTAAATATAATTTCTAGGCCTTCTTTAATTTGCTCTCCACTTTGACACAAAAAAACATTGTTGCCGCCAGAACCGCGATTTCTTTTGATAATCACCGGAAAAGCGAAATTTTTGTTAACTTCTAAAACTATTGATTCAATATTTGGGAAACTCAAATACTTTTTATACTTATCCTCGCAGTGAGGCGAGACGAAACTGAGAGTTTTGGGAGTATTTATCTGGGCTTTTAAAAGTTGATAAGTATATTCTTTGTCTTTAAAAATTTGTGCTAATGACCCGCTATCAAATGCCGTCATGTAATTGACAAAAAAATAATCCTCGCCGCCATGTCTGATTCTAATCAAGTTTTGGGAAGGATGCAGGATTTCGTAAGGGATATTTAATTCCCGACAAGCTTCGAGAAGGAGACTGATATTTGTCAGCATAATTTGAACAGTATAAATTTTTAGGACTTACGCGCCCTGACCTCAGAAACCCGGTTTCTTAAAACTCGTAGAAACCCGGTTTCTAGCCCCCATGCGTAAGCCTTGATTTTTTTCATTCACACTATACCACAGGAGGAAGCAATGAGACTAAAAGGGCGATCGCTCTTTGCAGAACAACCCTATACCCCAATACGGTTTACTTAACACTATTTATGCGCCGGAGATCCCCCTAAATCCCCCTTAAGAAGGGGGACTTTGAGAGCATTCTTGTCCCCCCCTTTTTCAAGGGGGGTTAGGGGGGATCTGTCTTAAGTGAACCGTATTGCCCTATACCCCTCATGCTGCTACTGCTTCATCCGAGGCAGTCTCCTCTGGCAAAACATAAAAATCTACATCAATTGCCGCATTCAATTGATGTACTTTTTCAACAATATATTTATCAAAATGAATCGCTGGGATGCTGCCACTTCTGTAATAAATGACGCAAGAAATCTCGACTTTACAATGCTTACACAACTCTACCAAAGATAGCCATCCCGGTTGAAGTTGTTCCATCACAGATTTAATGTGAGATTCTAAGTCGTCCGACTTGCTAAGTTGAGAATCTACTCTCCAGCCATTGTACTTTTTGCGGATAGTAGCTTTTGAGTGAATTAAATCGCCAATTTTCCAAGTTTTACTTGGTTTTATGCCGACTTTTTCTGTTACCTCTTCTGGAGATAAGTCAGTTCCAATTAAGGCAAAATAAGCGTAAATCTCTGATTCCATCCTCAAACTCCTGTTTAATATGATTAGAAATCATTAATGTTTATATCTGTTGGTTCGCCCGGACTCATACCGCCTTTAGGTTTGACATATATGTTTCCATCTCTGTCTTTGTAAAGGTCTTTTTTAGAGGCATTTTCTTCGTTTTTGATTTCGTGTATGTCAATTTCTCCTGTTTTCAATCTCTCAATCTCCTGCTTGGTAAGCAGCTTGTCTTGTCTCCAGTTTCGCTCTTCTGCACTATTCCCTGATATTATTTCCGCCATTCCTTACACCAAAAAAAGCTGAGGTTTGAACATTTCTCTCAAACCTCAAATTTTATCAAATTCTACCCAAACAACCGCTGCTGACCGTTTGCGGCATCTTTCCCGGCATAAATCTCGCGGGTTCCCTTGGGAATATAAATCCAGCCAAACTCCTGCAAGCGGTTTGTCAAGTTGGAAATACTGACTCCCAATTCATCTCTCATTTTGTATAAGTGCGACCATTTTGTTAAATCGCGTCCCTTTCTTTTATCTTCCAAAATACCTCGGGGCATTAACAAACAGCTTGCAAAATATTGGGCTTGCCATTCGATCGACGCAATTTTTGTATTCGCGATCGCACCCCGACAAACAAACGGTTCTTCGACATCAGACGCTGTTTTTTCTCGATCGCCCAAATTGAGTTCCAACTGTTCCACAGTACCGTCTGCTTCGTCTTGATTGACGTGCAGCACCCAGTGGCCGATTTCGTGGGCGATCGTCGATTCGATGAACCCCGGCGGTTTTTCGAGAATCAATTCGTTGATTTCGATTAACCGCTGCTGGGGTAAAATCCTGGCGGCGATCGCACCTTCTTCATCCGGCTCAATGTAGTCCCAAACTACGCCCAAATCCAGAAAATCAGCAACCGTTGTCGCTTCAAAAGGCCATTTCGGAGCAAACTTTTGCGTTTTCTGCATCTGCATCAGGATGTCATTTGCCAAACGCTCGATCGTTTCCTTGGGGTAGAAGCAATACGGTTTAAAAATACTCACTTTGCTCGGCCTCTCTTACGCTTCAAAAGATTGTTTCAGCCAATCTGGATTTTCTTGCATCCGGCGGAAAAGAGCCTGCATTTCCTTCGGATTCTGCTTCAGCAGCGCTTCGTACTGCTGCGGCAGTCTACCGGCAAGAAAAATCAACTCCTCTTCGTTGATGTCGAGATTCCGCGCTAGCGATCGAATTACGTCTTCTTTTGGCGCGTAATCGGCTCGATCGTTCTCCAACTTAGACAAATAAGTAAAGTCCACACTTAGCATACCAGCTAGCTCACGTTGTGAGTAAGCTTTGTCCTTGCGAGCTTGACGGATCAGTTTTCCAAATGTTTGTTCCACGGTTTTTTGCCTCCTGACAAGCATTCTAGCCTGTTTTGATCAAAAGTTCAACAAAATACTTGACTACAAAATCAACATACGCTACCATGAGATTAGTTGACGGTTTATTCAACCAAACTAACCATATTGGTGTGGTATAAAATGTAAATTAGATAAATAAAACGCTACATATAGCGCCGTTAACAGAAAGAGGAGCGAGCAGCGCTGTCAAAACCCTTGTACATAGAAAATAAAAAGGAGCCGATCGCAAATGCTGAGAACCTGGACAGACACGCATTACAAGCTCGAAGACGATGACTGGCTATACATCGCCACCCACGAAGAACAAAGCTCAGCCTCACTGGTTTGTCCTGGCTACGCACGGGATGGCGAAGGCTTCAGCATCCACTTCACCCCAGCGCACTTAGAAACCTTAGAGAATTTGCTCGCCGCGCTGCGGATTATTAAAGCTCAACAAGAGGCGATCGTTGATTATACTTATCCAGAACCAAAACAGACAAAACATCTGATTCGGCAATCGAAAATGGCAGGAAGTTCGGCCACTGAACCTGCAACACATTGATGAATCGATGGATTTTTAGAAAAGACAAAATCAGAAACAGAAAAGGCTGTAAAGGCGCGATTCGATCGCGCCTTTACCATAACTGTTACACCAAAGTAAAATGAAAAAATTAACGAAACTCAGAACCAAACTAAACCTGCAAGAAAACCGTCTGAGAGAAAATTTCGAGATGCTCGACCAAATTCGAGCAGACGCAGTTAACGACATCGAAAGTCTCACCGAAGACTTCCAGCATCTGACTTTAGTTGCTGAATCTATCCGGCGGAATTACCGAGCTTTGTTAGCCCAAAATCAGTTACTAAAAGACACGCTCTTAAGTATAGTAGACGAGTGCGACTGCTGGCCACAAAATCGGTGCGATAGCTGTCAGCAAATCCTCAAAATCATCGCCTGCGACAACTCCGAACAAAAACCCGATGCAGCCAGAAAATACCGAACTATTCTCAGCCAACTGCGCAACTTGGGATAACTAAAAACGTCTCAGTAAACAATCAAGAAATTATAATCAGGAGAAAAAAGCATTATGACACTAGCAACTGCCAAAGATAGCAAAGCCCAAATTTTGCAAAACTTTCAGCAGATTTTAGCTGACAAAAAAAAGATAGAATCCAAAGTTGAAACCAAAGAACAGTCAGCCGAAAAAGCCAAAAACAAACAACTCCTAGAAGTCGCTTCTACATACACAATTGATAGCATTGTCAAAGGCTTAGCCGACTTGCAATTAGATTTCGGCAGCATCACCAGCGGACTTTCTGAAAAACTGAAGCAGGAATCTTCAAAATTAGACGAATTAAAACGCGCGATCGAAATTGAAGCCGAACAACTCCAACAGTTGCAGCAAATACGAGTTGTAGCAGACGCATTCCACATTTTAAATGAAGAGCACCAAGAAAAATTGACTGTGCTGGAACAAAACGCCGCCAATCAGCGTGAAATTCTCGAAAAAGATACGACCCAAAAACGCAAAATTTGGGGCAAAGAACAGCAAGAATTTGAAGCCGGTGTTCAAGAAAAGACTGCATTCACAATTAAACAGCGCCTGGGTGAAGCAGCCGATTACCAATACGATTTACAGCGGCAACGCAAAATCGAAACCGACGCCTACGAAGAAACGAAGCGCACATCAGAACGCGACTTGCAAGAATCTACCCGCGAAAAAGAAAAGAATTGGGTGGAACGAGAAAAATTACTCAGCGACAATCAAGCAGAGTTTGAAAAGAATCAAACCAAAGCCGCAGGGTTTGAAGAAGAACTCAAACAGGCTTATGTTAAAGCCAAAGAAGAAGCGATTCAAGAAGTTTCTCGCGAAGCTAAAGTCAAGGCGGATTTAGTGGACAAAGAATGGGAAGGAAGTAAGCAGGGATATGAATTGAAAGTGCATTCTTTACAGCAGACAATTGAGCGACAAACCGAGCAAATAGCCGAAATATCCGCGCAACTGCAAGCCACGATGAAGCAATCGCAAGATTTAGCAATGAAAGCTTTTGCGAGCAAAGCTTAAAACCCCGTTTGTAGTGAGGACTTTAGTCCTCATTTCCTCAAAACTTAAGGATTTTAGTCCTTACTACGAACTTTTTAGGACTAAAGTCCTTACTACGAACCAATTTCCCCATTATTAACAAGTGAAAAGCCATGAGTAGAAAAGTTAGCGACAAAAGCACCAAGGCTGAAATCTTAGAAGCTTACAAGGAAGCAACGGAAGAAAAAGTCACATTAGAATCGCAAATCAAACAGCTAAATGTTGCCCCAAAGTAAACAGCAGTCCCAGAAAAACTTATTGCGGAGGCACAAAAACCTATGGTTTTAACTCAAAATCAACAAAAAATGCAGTCCACAATCGACAATTTGATTTTGCTGCAATTTGGCTTTGGTGCCGCTGTCAGTGAGTTGTCTGAAAAATTAACTTCTGAAGCTGCTAAACTCGGAGAATTGCGGCGCACAGTGGGCGAAGAAGTTCAACAACTGCAAGAGTTGCACAGTTTAGAAGATGTTGCAGAAGATACGCTGGACAATTTAATTCAACAGTACGAAGAAAGCGCGAAAACATTTACTAACGAACTCAGCGAACAACGCGAAACTGTTGAACAGGAATTGTTGGAACAGCATCAAGCTTGGGGAAAAGAGCAGGAATTGCAAAAGTTGGCAGTTAAAGAGCGCAATGAAAATCAGCAAAAAGCTCGCAATCGGGATGAAGAGTTGTATAACTACGATTTGCATCTTCAGCGAAATTTGGATATCGAAGAATATGATCAGCGCCAGGAAAGGCTGCATCAAGACATCCAAGAGTTTGAGCAGGAACAGGAAAAACAGTGGGGGGAACGCGAAAAATTAATTGCGGAACGGGAAAAAGTTTCTGCGGAAGTTAAAGCTAAGGTTGAAGCTTTTCCGAAAGAACAGGAAGCTAATATTAAGAATGGGAAAGATACTGGTCGGAATATTGGCAATTATCAAGCTAAAATTAAGGCTGATTTGTTGGCTAAGGATATTGAAGGACAAAAGCAAAATTATGAACTGCAAATTCAAGGGATGTTGCAGACTATTCAAAATCAAGATGCGCGGATTGCTAGCTTGTCGAAACAGCTTGATTCTGCTTTGAAACAGGTTCAAGATTTGGCTGTGAAGGCAATTGAAGGCTCGTCGAATTTGAGTTCTTTCCAAGCTGTGAGGGAAATTGCGATCGAACAAGCTAAGACTCAGCAGAAAAATAAGTAGATAATATCAATTATGGCTGCGCCGGAATGATATAGAGGACACGGCAGTGCCGTTTCCCTACAATTGATCGCGGTAGGAGCACGGCACTGCCGTTTCCTGATTTCGGGTAATGTATTAATTCTGATGCAACCGGAATTGATAAAATTCGGCGGTTGAAACCGCTACTACACAAACGAATTCCGCCTCCGCGGACTGGGAGAATTAGGGTGCGCTTCGGCGCACCTTATGTTATTTTGATCAAAAACTAGCTTTGCTTAGTGGAGTTTTCAAACTGTCCACTTGCTGCCTGTTTTGCTGAAGCCTCAAACCCTATTTATAGCGTTATAATCTTTAGTCAAAAGCCCGATCGCCCTGTTCACTTCTATAAACTGTCCCTACTCTTCCTGAATCCTCCGATCAAGCTTCCTATTGTTGAAGTTAATCAACCAAAAGATATATTTGACTTAGAGGCATTATGCAGAAACAAATCATACGTCAAAAAGATACTAATGCTTGGATTCTTCAATGTTGGGTTTCTTTTATTGTTGCCATTTCCGCAACTACTGTCGGTGTGATTTATTTACAGGTAGATCCCTGGCAAAAAGCTTTTATGGGTATGGGTTTAACCTTTTCAGTCGGCTCGTCTTTTACTTTAGCAAAAACCATTCGGGATAACAACGAGGCAACAACATTAACTGCGAGAATCGATGAAGCCAGAGTTGAGAAAATTCTCGCGGATCACCATCCTCTCAAATGAACTTTAATTATACAATGTATAAAAACAAAGCCCGCGCGTGCGGGCTTTGTTTTTTGAGCCACAGGTTTTAAGCTGTGGATGTGAATTGTGGATTTCAATAGCTACCTTTGAACTTACGACCCAATTTAGATTTTTCTCGCTGGCGGCGAGCACGGGCCTGAATCGTCGCATACTCCACCGGAAAACCAACGACAGGAATCACCTGATCCTGGCGTTCTTCTTCCAGATTCTTGAGTTCGGTGTAGTCAACCCAGTGAATACAATTCACCGGACAAGTATCCATCGCTTCAAGAATCAACTCTTCAGAATCCCCGTCTTGTCGGACTACGCGCGATCGACCGTAATCCGGTTCAATGTAGAAAGTATTGCGAGCAACATGAGCGCAATGTTTGCAGCCAATGCAGGTAATCTCGTCAACATAGACCCCTTTTTCGCGTAACACGCCGCCTAACTCCGGTTCTAAGCCAGTACGATCGGGCGCATCCCGCAAAAATCCGCCCAACTCCGGCTCTAAACCAGTGCGATCGACTGCTGTATCTATTCCGAGTCCAGAAAGCTCAGACATTTAGATCCCTCACAATAATAAATAAGTCCGCGCAGGCGGACTTGGATGAGACAAAATTGCCAAAATCTCGAACAACAGGTCTGTAGTAAAGACTTTAGTCCTTCCTTACCCCAATCCCCAGCAAGGACTAAAGTTCTCACTACGAACAATTTGAAAGGACTAAAGTCCTTACTACGAACCCTTTGAAAGGACTAAAGTCCTTACTACGAACAAACTGTAAATTTTTAAGCACACCAGCGTTGCATCACCAAACGGATCGAACCGTCTTGATTTTGCTTTTGCTCAGAAACTTGGAAACCCTGCTTAGCGCTCTCATTCAGCACCGTATGGTAAGCGTAGCGCTGAGTCACCTTATTCAGAAAACGGTCTACAGACCAAGCTTGCTGCCAAAATTGCAAGTCAGCCACCAACTCATACTCAGTCCCATTCCAGCTAAAACCGAGGTCATAGCCATTTTCTTGCTCGATAACCACCTCAGCAGTGCTGGTTAGGCCGCGATAGCCGCGTACCTCAGTCGGGCCAGACTTCCAGTCGATAGCCAAGTCAGTTAAAGCAGCTTCCAAAGAATTCAAATTGCGGATCTGGGTCTTAATTTGGCTAAAGTGTGACATGGTGATTCCAAAAAAATTTAAGTGAACTTAACAAAAAAAGTTACCAATCGCTAAAAGCGACTTGGGTTGTCGCTTCGGCTGACTGATTGAGCGCTTGGGCGAAATATTCAGAAGTAGACTCTTGATGAAGCACCACGCCAAGCTGAGCTTCAATGGCAGCCGTTACCTCAGCACAGGATGCACCGACAATGCCGGTGACTGTTTCCTGTACGCGGCCGTCTGGATAAATCACAAACTCTAGTGTTTCCATAATCCGGGCTGACTCAATAGGAGTAGTGAGACGAGACACCGACACCAGCAAGCTGGGGGACGATGCCTCCTGAAGTCGCTTCTTGAGAGTTGACTGACTGGCAAACCGCTATATCAATTTTGACAAATTGATAGGTTTTGAGTCAGAACTTAACAGAAGTTATTAATAAATAGAAGCAATACATCAGTGTTATGTAAAGTTTCGCGTATATTGCTCGATCAGTCAAGTGATGCACGATCGGTGAATATTTGCAACGGCTATTGGAGAGCGATCGCCCGGGAGCGACGAAAACAACCCACTGTTTGTCAATATTGTCAATGAATTTAATATTTTAGATTTTACAGGCGACAAGATGGTTTGGAGAGGAGTTAGATATCTGGTTAAAATGATGAGCATATCTAAACAATTATTAGCAGAGGCGCGATCGCTATGACCGTTGCATCCCAAAAAATGAGCCTTGAAGAGTATCTGAACTTTGATGATGGTACAGATACTCAGTACGAACTGGAAAATGGAGAACTAATTGTCATGCCCCCAGAAAGCGAACTCAATTGCAGAATTGCGATATTTCTCTTGATCTACCTTGCACAACAGGGTATTCCATCTCATCGATTGACGATGAAGACTGAAATTGTGGTGAGTAGTTCGCGGGCGACGACTCGTTTTCCCGATGTGATGGTGCTATCGGAGGAATTGGCTACGGCTTTGGAGGGAAGTAGCCGATCGACTATTATGAGTGATATGCCACCGCCATTGCTGGTAGTAGAAGTGGTGAGTCCTCATCAAGAAAATCGAGATTATCGCTACAAACGTTCTGAGTATGCGGCGCGCAGGATTCCAGAGTATTGGATTGTTGACCCAATACAGCAGCGGGTGACGGTGTTGGAGTGGGTTGAGGGTTTGTACGAAGAGGTTGTGTATACGGGTGAGAATGCGTTAGCGGAGCCCTCGAAGAGGATCGCATCTCCTCTGTTGGGCGTTTTGGAACTGACGGCCCAAAGGCTATTGCAAGGACATTGAAGGCTCCCATAAGCTGATTAATTCATTGACAAGGACGAGCAATTCAGATACAGAATTATTGACTTCTGGTGCTTCAAATCCATGAATAAATCGGTTTCTGACGCTTAAAAGCAGCATTGCGCGATCGTACTCTTCGATTGAAAGTTCTCCTTGGGAATACATATGTTTGATTAGAGATACAGTTGGAAATCTTTCAATTGGAATAGTAACTTCCTCAGCTCGTCTACGCAGCAGTGCTTCAAATATTCCCCAAAGTGATAAAAACGCGCCTTCATTTTCTCCTAATGAAATTAGACGTTCACCCTGTGTTTTTCTACTAAAAACTTGTTCCCAAGATAATAGATTTACTTCATTGGCTTCGTCTTTCAGTAAAGCATCTTCAGTCATTAACAAGAAACGCCATCCTGTATTCTCAGAGACTATTTCAGCAATTTCTTTCAACCTGTCTATGGATGTTTGTCTGGCAGAACGTTTGAATTCGATTATGTAACCTTCGGCTTCGTTCTTTTTTACAATCAAACTTGGGCGATATGTCCCTAAATCGAAAGGGATGTCTTCTGGTTCAGGGTCAACTAATACTGTATAGCCTTCTTGTCGGTATTTTTCGGCAATTTTAGATACTGATTTGTCGTGTATCAATTTAGCAGCGGTCATAGATAACTCTCTAATGCTTTTGCTTATTCTAACGTAAACGCACTCGCATCAGATTCGGGTTCATTGCTTCCTTGATTACTCGGCGGTTGAAACCGCGACTACACAAACAAAGTCCGCCTGCGCGGACTAAGAAATAAGGGAGATATTTAAGACAGATTAAAGGCTAGATTCACTCACGACTTAGGCAACAGATTATACACATAATCTGAAAACTCTGCATTTTTTGGAACAACTTCAAAATGGATAGTATACTCCGATGCACCTTTAATATCTAATGACTCACGTATAGCCTGGCCTCGACCAAAAATCAAATCTTTTCTGATAGTACCATCCACATAAATCTTGAGAGATACACGACTCAACCTAGAGTTGTCAGGTAAACCGTAAGCTAATTTTACTTCACCTGAATTGTTAATAATTTTACAGGCAATAGATTTGGGTTGTGATGCCGAAAGTGGAAAAGAGCTACTCGGTTGCTCAGTGCGCTTAGCAACACTAATTAAGTTGTTGTAGTCATACTCATAGTTGCCATTTCTAGACACATCTTCGCATTTAACTTCAGTGGCAGTAGGTGGTAAAGGTACCGGCGAAGAAGGAGAAGGAGTTGGTGTTGGTGTTGGTGTTGGTGCTGGTGCTGGTGAAATTGGAGGTGAACCTTCAATTATTGGTTTACCGGATTTGGTAAATCGAATAATTCTGGGTGTGCTTTGCTCGTTTTCTAGGTTGATAGTAAAATTTTGAGTTGGATAACCTGTCTTACTCAGATTAACGCTAACATCTCCTTTCGTGGGAATCTTGACTTTGGCATAACCACTATTATCGGTATATTTGAATTCGGGCGGACCTTGAGCGGTGAATATAATTTTCACATCAGCTAAATATTCTCCCTCTTCTGTTTGTGTATACAGTTCAACATTTTGTCGTTCAGAACATACGGCGGCAGTTTTGTCTATACTACATCTAAATTCTGGAACGGTAGCAGCCGTAGCAACCAATGCAAAAAAAGCAATAGGAGTACCTAAAATAAAGCCCCATTTAGTGTAATTAATTGTCCTAGTAGTTTGACTCATAAATGTTTTTTCTCTTGAGTGAAGTGACAACCTACATAAATATCCACGCCACTAAACATTGGGAAACCGGAAAATTTATAAATATCTTGATTAAAGTGATTTTTTAGGATTTGCACTGATTTCCCCGATCGCCCCCGACAACATCCCCAGCAACCATCAGCCGTGGGATAAATCCAAAATCTAAAATCTAAAATCTAAAATCAGATGACTGATGACTTCCTTCAAGACCATTTAAGATATAGAGAACAAGATCAATTTAAAACCGCAATGACATCAACCCTGCTCAAATCCTCCGCCCGATCGCCCCTGAACGCCCCAACAGTCCGCCATTTCCCCAACGGCCTCACAGTTATAGCCGAACACTTACCAGTCGATGCCGTCAACCTCAGCGTGTGGATGAATTTAGGCTCAGCCGTAGAATCCGACGAAATCAACGGCATGGCGCACTTTTTAGAACACATGATTTTTAAGGGGACTCCCAGCATCAAGAGTGGAGAATTTGAACGGGCGATCGAGCAGCGCGGCGCTGTCACCAATGCAGCCACCAGCCAAGATTACACGAACTATTACATCACCACAGCTCCTAAAGATTTTGCGGAACTAGCGCCGCTACAAGTCGATGTGTTGCTGAATGCGAGTATTCCCGACGACGCTTTCGATCGCGAACGGCTGGTAGTATTGGAAGAAATTAGACGATCGGAAGACAATCCCCGTCGCCGCACCTATCAGCGATCGGTGGAATTAGCCTTTGAAGTCCTCCCCTACAAGCGACCGGTACTCGGCCCGACTTCCGTCATCGAACAGCTTATCGCCCAACAAATGCGCGATTTCCACAGCACCAGATATCAGCCCGGGGCGATGACAGCAGTCGCAGTCGGTAATTTGCCGGTCGATCGACTAATTGAAATTGTCGCAGACAGTTTTGCAGCAAAAAGCACAGCACGAAACGGCAACATAAATCTGCCCTCAACAGATAGCATTCACCCGCAATTTCAAAGCCCAACCTACGGCCAAGAATTGCCATTTACCGAAACAATCCGCCGCGAATTTGTAGACTCAGCCCTTCAGCAAGCTCGACTGATCTTGATGTGGCGAGTCCCCGGTTTCGTGGAAATGTCCGAAACCTATGCCCTCGACGTTTTGGCGACAATCTTGGGCCACGGCCGCACAACTCGCTTGGTTCAGGATTTACGCGAAGATCAAGGGCTAGTTTCGTCAATTTCGGTGAGCAACATGACTCTGCGACTCGGTGGCGTATTCTCGATTTCTGCTCAACTAGCGACAGAAAATATAGAAGCAGTGGAAGCAGCCATCGTCGGACACATCCGCACTCTGCAAACCGAACTGGTGACAGATGCCGAAATTTCCCGCATCCGCACCCAAGTAGCAAATCGGTTTGTGTTCGCTAACGAAACTCCCAGCGATCGAGCAAGTCTTTACGGTTACTATCAGTCGATGGTAGGAGATATCGCTCCCGCCCTCAACTACGCAGCCTCCATCCAAGCTTTGACTGCGCAGGATCTCCGGGAAGCCGCAGTCAAATATCTGTCTCCAGATGCGATCGGTGTCCTGGTAATTCGCCCGACTGCTGAGTAAACCCAAGTCTGACTCGCTTGCTGAAATCTCGATCGACCTTAAGCTTGAAAGTTTTGTATCGAATCATGAATACAAAACCTTTCAGGTACGGTCGATCGGCAAAATTAACGTAATTTTATGAGACGATAAATTGGGAATTATTGACGATCGAGCAATTGAATCTAGGGAAACCGGATTTATCGGCGATCGTCATTCTCAAATCAAAAATCAAAAATCTAAAATCGATTGACACGGGTAAGCAAACATGAGATTACAAAACTTTCTAAATTCAAAAATTAGGTATGATTCTAGGGCGATCGCTGCCGACAACGAACTCAGCCGCCAAATTCAAAGCCGTCTCATTGACCTGGGTTTACTGAAACCTCCAGTAGACGGAGTGTTTGGGCCTCTGTCTACCGCCGCCCTCCACAGATTTCAAACCCTGATGAAGTGTGGCGAACCAGGTTTTTTGGGAGCAATTACAGCCAAAAAGCTGATCGAAGCCAAACCGGCGGACATTCCCACACCTCGCCCGATCCTGAAAACGACCAAAGACACCATTTTTAAATCAAAACCCCTAGCGTCTTCTCAACTTCAGGAATCAGAAAAACAAGTAATCCCAGCGGGAAAAGAGTTTGAACTGCTGGCTTTTGTGCCAATTCGCGGTCACATTAGGGTTGCTCTCCGCAACGAATCTTTCAAAGGTTCAGGGATTTGGTATGTTTACGGAGGACACGCTCAAGTTACTCTAGACGGCGTTTTGCTTTATCCCAAACCAAACCCGCCCACTGTCAGACTTGGCATTCCTTATCGATCGCAACTAGATAATTTTTACAATCCTACAGGTGCTTGTAATGTAACTTCCATAGCGATGTGTCTGGACTTTTTGAGAGTGCCGCGGCGCAATAGAAGCGGACAATATGAAGATGAACTCTACGAATATGCGATCGCCAAAGGTTACAGTCGTTGGGACCCGTACGATTTAGCAAAGATTGTTAGAGATTACGGCGCTCAAGATTACTACACCGAGAATGCAACTATTGATGACGTTCAAGATTGGTTAGCCAGCGGAAATCCCGCCGTAATTCACGGATATTTCACATCTTTCGGTCACATTATAGTTGCCGCAGGCTACGACAGCGAAGGATTCTTCGTTCACGACCCCTATGGCGAATGGTTCCCCACCGGCTACGACACAAGTGTTAGCGGTGCTTACTTGCATTATTCCTATCGCTTAATCCGCAGCGTCTGTATGGCTGACGGAAATTTTTGGGTGCATTTTATCTCGAAGTAGTCATTAGTTAGTGGTTATTTGTTAGCGGTTATTTGTTAGTGGTTATTTGTTAGTGGTTATTTGTTGGTGGTTATTTGTTGGTGGTTATTTGTTAGTGGTTATTTG
>PVWI01000213.1 GCA_003003725.1 filamentous cyanobacterium Phorm 6
GAATGGCTGTATCCATATTCGTAACATCTCCGCCGATACTTTTTATTCTCCAGAAGTCTCACAATCTGAACCGCAAGACAAGGATAAATTTAACAAAAAAACAAGCAATTCCGAACCTAAAGTACATTTAGACTTAGGCGACGCACCAGAACCCAACCTATTCTATAACCGCACATCCGAACTCACCACCCTCAAACAGTGGATTTTGGAAAACCGCACCCGCCTCATCACTATATACGGCTTATCCGGCATTGGTAAAACCGCCCTTACACTCCAACTAATCCCACAAATTCAACACGAATTCGATTATATTATTTACCGCAGCCTCCGCAATTCTCCACCACTGCAAGCCCTACAAACAAACTTAATTCAATTCGTATCGCATCAACAAGAAATCGAATTTCCCTCACTTATTGAGCATTTGCGTTCATCCCGCTGTCTCATTATCCTCGATGATATCCAAACCATCTTCAGCAGCCAACAACTCGCAGGAAATTACCAACCAGGCTATGAAAATTACGGCACATTCTTCAAACAACTAGCAGAATCATCCCACAACAGTTGCTTAATTCTCCTCAGTTGGGAAAAACCCAGAGAAATTGCCGCCCTAGAAGGCGAAAACCGCCCGTGTAAATCGCTGCAACTCAACGGTTTGGGCGCGGAAGCAGGGGAAATATTCAGAGAAAAAAGATTAGCAGAAGAGGAAAAATGGTCGCAACTGATAGACCTTTACCGAGGCAATCCCCTATGGTTAAATATAATTGCCACATTGATTCAAGACTTGTTCGACGGCAGCGTTTCCGAATTCCTCTCCTATGATACCCTATTTTTAGGTGACTTAGAATCACTATTGCAGCAGCAGTGCGATCGGCTAACCGCATCCGAACAACAAGTTATCTCTTGGCTAGCAAGTGCGATCGAACCAGCAGACATCTCAAAAACACCAGACAACCTGCAACTGTCACCGCCAGAACTCTTGAAAGTCATGCAATCTTTAGGACGGCGGTCATTAGTTGAAACAGTCAAACAAAACGGGCGATCGCACTTTACGATCGCGCCAGCAATCAGAGAGTACATAACAAACAAAAAATGAAGCAAAACTGATAAACTTATCGCTCTGCTAAACTATAGCTAAGATAGTAAAAATTTATAGAGGTATGCTAAACTTTTGAATAGGCTGGATTTACAGAACCTAGCACTCACTCGACTTGAAGAAGTAGAAGTGCTGCTCAACAATCATAAATACTCAGGTGCTTACTACCTGAGCGGTTATGTCATCGAATGTGCTTTAAAGGCTTGCATTGCCAAGCAAACTCAGGAATTTGATTTTCCTGACAAAAAAACTGTGATGGACAGTTACACCCACGATTTAGAAAAACTGATTAAAGTTGCTAAACTTGATAAAGAGTTAAAGTCTCTACTCAACGACCCTGATTTTTCATTGCGATGGTCTATGGTCAAAGATTGGTCAGAAGAAAGCCGCTATCAAACACATAACCGACAAAAAGCCCTCGATATTTATTCAGCAATAACTGACCCCAGTCACGGAGTTTTAAAATGGCTACAGCAACATTATTAAGTCAAGAAATAGCAGAAGGTCAAAGACTAATAGATGCTCTCAATGCAGCAGATTTATCAGTTGATTCTGCTCTCTGGAACTACGTAACAGAACCTGAAACATGGCGGCTGATGCTCACCTCACCTCTGCACGATCGCGAAGGCTCACTGAAAACTTATGGGGAAATTCTATCAGTCTTTCGCGAAGTTAAACCAGAATTAAAAATCGATTGGACAGCACTTGTAGCAGTCAGCCCAAAATATGAATTAATTGAGGGCTTACGTCAGATACAGCAAAAGTGGAATTTAGACTTATCGGGCACGAGAATGACAAATACTTTTGTCGATCGCACCTGGATCGAAGATGCTTACATTTATCAAATCAAGTAACTTGACAGTGAATAAAATAGGTTAAAATAGGTGCGATCGCTTTTATTAGTCCGCGCAGGCGGACTTTGTTTGTGTAGTAGCGGTTTCAACCGCCGAGTCATCCGAATTTGGGTTCCCCCCACATCACCGTTAGGATTACTGTATTAATGAAAATCGCCACCTGGAACGTTAACTCAATTCGCACCCGCATCGAACACGTTACTGACTGGTTACAAACCAACCAAATAGACATTCTCTGCTTGCAAGAAACCAAAGTCACAGACAAAGACTTTCCCCTGCAACCCTTCCTCGACATCGGCTACAACTGTTACATTTCCGGTCAAAAATCCTACAACGGCGTTGCCATTTTTAGCCGATCGCCCCTGTCACAAATCAGCACCGGATTTTCCCCCATTCTCGGCACCGAAACCGTCGGCAGCTTCGACGAACAAAAGCGCCTCATAGCCGGGGTTATAGACGATATTTGCATCATCTCCGTCTACGTTCCCAACGGTTCCGAAGTCGGTTCCGAGAAATATGAATACAAACTGCATTGGCTCAAACTGCTGCAAGAATACCTCAAAATAGCACTAGACAACTCGCCCAACCTGTGCATTTGCGGCGACTTCAACATCGTACCGGACGATCGAGATATTCACAATCCCAAAGCTGCTGCAAACTCAGTTGGCCTATCAGTAGCCGAACGCCAAGCATTAACAGAAATCCTAGAATTAGGACTGAGCGACCCCTTCCGCAAATTCACATCAGAAGGTGGACATTATAGCTGGTGGGACTATCGCGCCGCCTCATTTCCCCGCAACAACGGTTGGAGAATCGACCACCATTATCTCAGCCCTCCCCTGTACGAAAAAGCAAAAAACTGTACAATAGATATTGCTCCCAGAAAATTAATCAAACCCAGCGACCACACCCCCGTAATTGTCGAAATTTGATGGATAAGTTATAATATTAACAACAACTAACATCGAGCACCTTTCTAAATAAACTCCTCAGTCCTCTTGAGAGGACTTTAGCTTTGAGGCAGGGGTTTAAACCCTGCCGGACTATTGGAATAGCTGCAATATCTTAATAACAACCAACCCCGAAAAATCATGTTCTTAGTAACCGGAGCAACAGGCTCACTAGGCCGCCGAATAGTACGAGAAATCAGACAACAAGAAAAGCCTGTCCGCGCATTTGTCCGCCTCAGTTCTCGATACTCAGAACTAGAAGATCGAGGCGCAGAAATTTTTATCGGCGACTTGAAACAAGATAAAGATATTAAAAAAGCTTGTCAAGGAGTGCAGTACATCATCAGCACCCACGGCACCGGCGGCGACGTTCAAGCAGTACACTACCGCGCTAACATAGAATTAATCGACTGCGCCAAAGAAGCCGGAGTTGAGCATTTTGTATTTCTTTCTGTACTGGGAGTCGATCGCGGATACGAAGATTCAGCAGTATTTAAAGCCAAGCGAGAAGTCGAAAAATACCTGCAAAACAGCGGATTAAATTATACCATTTTGCGGCCCGCCGGTTTTGCTTCGAGCCTGCTGCCACTCGCCGAAAGATTTCGAGAAACCGGACTTTACCTGCTGATTGGCGACGGCAAAAACCGCACCTCAGTTGTTAGTACCGACGACTTAGCAAAAATTGCCGCAAACTCGCCAACAGTCGAAGGCGCGCGCAACCAAATTTTAGCAGTCAGCGGCCCGGACGTTCTGAGCAGAGACGACATTGCCCGGATTTTCGGACGCTTGTTCAATCGCGAACCTGTAGTAATTAACCCGCCGCTGGTTGTGTTTGACGGATTGCGAAATGCCTTGGGCTTGTTGAATCCTCAAGCTCAAAAAAGCTTAGGAACTTTGCGGGTATTGCTGGCTAACGAGTTTTTCTGCACTCCCGAAGAAGTGCAAAATCTGGAATCAATCTACGGCATGAGAATGGAATCTCTGGAAAGCTTTTTGCGGCGCAATTTAAGCGTTTAAAAGACTCGTTTGCAGTTGCACAAAAACCAACGCAACTGCAAACATTTTAAGCAGACAAAGAAACAGCTTGCACTCCACCAATATAGCTCGTATTTGTGATTGGCGGAGAAGTTGGCTTAGCAATCAAATAACCTTGAACAAAATTGGCTCCCCGTTCCCGCACCCACTCTAACTCCTCTACAGTTTCTACACCTTCAGCAACAGTTTTAATTTCTAATTGAGCGGCAACTTCTAACATTTTTTCAGTAATTAGCGCCTTATAATAATCTTGATGGACATTCCGAATCAATTGCATATCCAACTTAATAAAATCGGGACGCAGTTGGTGCATCAAATTTAAATTAGAAGAACCGCTGCCAAAATCGTCCAAGGCAATTAAAAATCCCGCTTCTCGGTAAAAACTCAGAATTTTAATCAAGTGATCCATATCAGGAGGATGCTGAGATTCTGCTACTTCAAAAACAATATTGCTGTGAGGAATTCCCGATTCATCAATAGCCTGCACAGTCATTCGGAGGCACGTAGCGGGATCGTAAACGGAAGTCGGAGAAAAATTTATAAAAAGCAGTTCTTTGATATCGTGGACTTTGGCTTCGCGGATAGCGCGAGTCCGGGCTAAAGCATCTAGTTGAAAAATTATACCTGCTGATTCTGCTTGGCCAAAAATCCGACCCGGAGGAATTAAGTTTCCTTGCTCGTCAATTCCTCGGAGTAGCGCTTCGTGAGCAAAAATCTTAGAAGTATCTGAGGTATAAACAATCGGCTGAAAATGTGTAGTAATGCGTTCTTCGGACAATAAATCTAACAGCCAATCCGACTTGCTGAAGTTAATAAACGAGTCTAAGGAAGTGCTGCGATAAAAATCGCTAAATTTGGGTTGTTCAGCTTCGCGCATCCACAAAACTTTTGTCTCTTTCAATTCTTGATTTGTCAGCACGGATGATGCTAGGGCGCTAAACTTTTCTCTTCCTATGCCTTCAAGGATCACATACAGACACTTGCTGTCTTCTAAAAGCTGGAATTCAAGTTTAGTATTTGCCAGTGCAGAAATAACCTTGTTCAGCGTATGCGATACTGGGAACCACAGGTATAACCCTCCGCTGCCCTCTATTTTTTTTGGTACTGTTTCGCAGCGAGAGCAGGAGCCGAAGGCTTTGCCACTTCTTTTCACTAGAATATCCTCCGATGTTTGAATTGATTTTAAAACTGCTACCAATTAATCCTTATTATAGGCTAATTCAGCTATTAATCCATCTATCTCAAGATGTAAATCTTGATGAACTTGTAGTTAAGAATTATTTCAGTGTTTTTACTTACTTGTGGTTTCAAAGTTTGGTAAAATCTCTAAGTAATCAGTAAGTAACCATAGCTAAACATAGTCTAAAATTCCAACAGATGGAGAAAACAATGACTTGCAGCCCTGATTCTTTACACCTTATTTTCTAATTGTTGTTGCAAAAACAAACAGGTGCTAGAGTTATTTTTGTAAAAAAGTCAATCAACACGCCCGTGAAGCGCAGCTATCCCGTAGGGAATCGCCCGATCGACAATTTCAGCCCATCCTAAGTATAGATCGCCGGACGATCGCCCAAACCAACCCAAACAAACTCAATTGCTGCGGAATATCCAATTTAATTTAAAAATCGGGATGACAGGATTTGAACCTGCGACCCCCTCGTCCCGAACGAGGTGCGCTACCAAGCTGCGCTACATCCCGAAATTTAGTCAATATATTTTTACGGTATCACATTCAAGTTAAAACTTAGCCAGCTCGTATATAATATTTTGTAAAACACTTTTACTCAGGCGGAGACAGACGTGACAGTTAAGCCCCAGTGGTTGCGAGTTAAAGCCCCCCAGTGGGAGCGCGTCGGCAACGTCAAAGAAATTTTGCGGGATTTATCCCTGAATACGGTTTGCGAAGAGGCTTCGTGTCCGAACATCGGCGAATGCTTCAGCGCAGGTACTGCCACATTTTTGATTATGGGCCCGGCTTGTACCCGCGCCTGTCCTTACTGCGACATCGATTTTGAGAAAAAGCCCCAAGCTCTAGATCCGACGGAGCCCCAAAGATTAGCGCAGGCGGTGCAGCGACTAAAACTCAACCACGTCGTGATTACCTCTGTTAACCGGGATGATTTGCCGGATGGGGGCGCATCTCAGTTTGTCGAGTGCATTCAAGCGGTGCGATCGACAATGCCCGATACAACTATAGAAGTTTTGATTCCCGACTTGTGTGGCAACTGGCAAGCTTTAGAAATTATTCTCGCAGCCAAGCCCGATGTACTGAATCACAATACCGAAACCGTAAAACGACTTTACCGGAAGGTGCGGCCACAAGGAAAGTACGATCGCACCCTCGAACTGTTACAGCGCAGCCGGGAAATCGCACCAGGGGTTTATACCAAATCCGGCATCATGGTGGGACTAGGAGAAACAGACGCTGAAATTCGGGAGGCGATGCAGGACTTACGGGCTGTTGGCTGCGATATTTTGACAGTTGGACAGTACCTGCAACCGACTCAAAAGCACTTGAACGTAGAAAGCTTTGTGCCGCCAGAACAGTTTGATGCTTGGAGAGAGTTTGGTGAATCTTTGGGATTCTTGCAAGTTGTCGCTTCTCCCTTAACTCGCAGTTCCTATCACGCCGAACAGGTGAGGGAATTGATCAAGCTTTACCCGCGCTAGCAATTTTCAACTGAGTTAACTCGCGCCCTCAAACTTGTGACTTACCCAAAAAATACCGAGCAACCGGGTTTCTTGACACAAATTCTGGGTTTAAATTCAGAATTTGTGTCAAGAAACCCGGTTTTTGCGTCAGGCGCGAGCTTCGGTAATCCGGACTGTACAAACTCTGAAGCTCATAACCTGTCACGGATTCAACTTCCGTCAACTGCGGGTATTTAATCAAGAGCGCCGATTAACAGTTGACAGTTGACAGTTGACTTCGGAGTGCGCAGTTTTTAGGCCGGGGATTTAAGCCCCAGCCTAAAAACAATCCACCTAAAGGTGGGCGCTTAAATCCCCTGTGCTTTGGTTATATAAAGTTTTATTAAAAAAATGGCTAATTTTCCGAAGTGATCGGGAACCAGGTTATTGGTGATGAAGATTAACTTAACTTCTGACTAAGGTCACTTGTTTTTAGCCAGTCACTATATATACTAGCTACATAAACAAAGAAGTACAACGCACTTTTCGGGGCTTCAACCTGTTACATCAGAAAGTTCTTAGCGTTTTCCTGAATCTTGGTAAAACAAGTGGGGCAGCCAAAGTTCGATCTCTCCAACAGCATCGAAGTCAGGAAAGTTAGTAAAAAAACAAAAAGCGGTGATGCCTCGTCTTAACAAAATGGGCATCATAATTATAAAAAACCGCCAAGCGTAGCATCTTTTCACCCGGAGCCACTGAGAAAATCACTATGCCAGCCACCTCTTTTTACGCTCAAGCTGAATTCGACGAACAACTGCGAGTCAATCCCTTGCAAGATGTAGATGTGTTGGATGAAGATGCTGAAGAAGCTGGGGACGAACCGATCGACCAAGACGCAGCAGAGACAGATGATGCAGACCAAGCAGCCAAATTACAAAAAAACGCCAGCCGTCGCACTACCGACTTAGTGCGCTTGTACTTACAAGAAATCGGTCGGGTGCGTCTCTTGGGTAGAGACGAAGAAGTCTCCGAAGCTCAAAAAGTTCAGCGCTACATCAAATTGCTAGAATTGCGCAGCACCGTCGCCTCCCAGGAAGAAGGGCTAATTGGACGCTTCGTGCATCTAATTGAGGTGCGCGATCGCTTGGCCGCACAGTTGGGACACAAGCCTTCCTTGGAACGCTGGGCGCTAACTGCGGGCGTCAGTGACGTGCCAGAACTGAAGCGAATTATGGCTGAAGGCAAGCGCCATTGGGCCGAGTTAGCAGAAATGACGGTGGAGGCGATCGAAAGAATTCAATCTGAAGGCGTCGAAGCTAAAGACCACATGATTAAGGCGAATCTGCGCCTAGTGGTTTCGGTGGCAAAAAAATATCAAAATCGCGGTTTAGAATTGCTCGATTTAATACAAGAAGGTACTCTCGGACTGGAGCGAGCTGTAGAAAAGTTCGACCCGACGCGGGGCTATCGGTTTAGCACCTATGCCTACTGGTGGATTCGGCAGGGAATCACGCGGGCTATAGCAACTCAAAGCCGCACCATCCGCCTCCCGGTTCACATTACCGAAAAACTTAATAAAATCAAGAAAGCCCAGCGCAAAATTTCTCAAGAAAAAGGTCGGACAGCTACGATCGAAGATATCGGCGTTGAGTTGGACATGACCGCCGCTCAAGTTCGGGAAGTATTGCTGCGAGTCCCCCGTTCGGTTTCTCTGGAAACTAAAGTGGGCAACGAAAAAGATACAGAGTTGGGCGATTTGCTCGAAACCGACTGCGTATCGCCAGAAGAAATGCTGATGCGAGAAGCTCTACACCGCGACTTGCAGCAACTGCTGGCAGATTTGACCAGCCGCGAGCGAGATGTAATTTTGATGCGCTTTGGTTTGGGCGACGGACACCCGTACTCGCTGGCAGAAATTGGTCGCGCTCTTGACTTGTCCCGTGAGCGAGTCCGCCAAATTGAAGCCAAAGCTTTGCAAAAACTCCGTCAACCCAAGCGCCGCAACCGCGTGCGCGACTATCTGGAGTCTCTGACTTAAATTTGTCCGTGCGTCATCCAGTCCCAGCTATTGCTCGTTCGGCCAAGAAGGCGGAGCGAGGCATTCAGCACTTATGCAGAAGGCAGGAAGGATTCAGCAGAAGTAACAATGGTTTATTTCTAAACAACTTCTCTGTCCTCTGCCCCAAGACATAAGCCTTATTAAAAGTCAAAAAGTATCAAAAAATAAATTTTCTCCTCAACTTTTTTTCAATAAGCTCCAATATTTGCAAAATATCTCGATCGCTGTGTATGATTGTCAATAGGCAGACTTTCTTGAGAGGGTCACTATGGCACTTTACACCGCGTCCTCATTCAAATCCGAACTCAATGACAAAGGCTGGCGGATGACTCCCCAACGGGAAACCATCTTGCACGTATTTCAGAACCTCCCCAAAGGCAATCACCTGAGCGCCGAGGATTTGTACACTTTGTTAAAAAATCGCGGAGAAAACATTAGCTTATCCACCATTTACCGAACTTTGAAGTTAATGGCAAGGATGAGTCTGCTCCGCGAACTCGAACTAGCAGAAGGTCACAAACACTATGAAATAAACCAGCCTTATCCGCACCACCACCACCACCTAGTCTGCGTTCAGTGCAACAGAACGATCGAGTTTAACAACGATTCGATTCTGAAAATTGGCATGAAGCAATCTGAAAAATCTGGATTGCACTTGCTAGACTGCCAGCTAACGATTCATACGGTTTGCCACGAAGCTTTGCGGATGGGATGGCCGTCTTTGGTTTCCAGCAATTGGTCTTGTCCGAAGTCGATCGCCCAGCACGGCAGCAGCACCTCGGATTTAATCGCCCAGAACGTCAGCAGCACCCCCGATTTAATCGAGTGAGTTATAGCAGTCGCCAAGGTGGTTAGGACACGGACGGTCACTGAGCGAAGCGTCGCCCGCTCGCCCAACGACCAAAGTGCCTTGGCGGTTGCAATAACACTATTTTCGTATCTCAACTACATCTTGTTACATTTATTAACAAAAGTTTTCGGCGTAAGTGCAATTTGCACTTGCGCCGAAACTGGGTTTATTCAGGAAAATAGACTTAGTTTGCTCAGACTGAAGCTCTCGGACACTACTGCCCAGTACCGCCTCCTCGCAGACCGGCGGCGAGCTGCGGAACAGGCGCTGCCGCCTGCCTGTTTCCTTGCCGCAAAGCCGATCGAGTGCTGCGATCAACTCTGCCAGTCCCAAACAGCCCGCTATCTCTCTGAAACCGGATCAAAGCTGCTTGAGTTGGTCGATCGAACCAACCGTGAATCTGGCTCCTGTAATAGCCCAATTGTTGCAGCCGCCGCTGCACAAATTCCACTTGTCGACCTCTGTCGCCGAGTTCAATAAAATTCCCATTACTCTCGTTGTCATTTTCCGCAGGAAATGAAGTAATTTGAGCTGCCTTCATCTGGGCATCGATAGCCGTCAAAGTAGCAGTATCAGCGCAGCCGTCAGAAACCAGATGATAATCTTGCTGAAAACGAGTCACAGCATAGAGAGTGCGTTCGCGAAACTTGCCGTCAACGCCACCTTCAAAATAGCCCAAAGCTTTTAACTGCCGCTGAATCAAGTCTACCGTCGCCCCTCTGTCCCCGAACCGCAGCCCCTTGCAACCGCCATTTCCCGAGATATCCCCCGGAAGCGTCACGGGGGGAATCGGGCTGGTGGAGCCAAACAGCAAAGCTAAAGTTTGCCTGTCTGCCACTCCAGTTACCCGCAGTCGATTAATTCGCTGGAAGTATCTCACCGCACGGACAGTGACTTCGCGAAAATTTCCTGTGGGATGCGTATTGAAGTAGCCTAGCTGCTTCAACCTCCGCTGGAGCTGCGAAACCTCTGCACCGGTGTCTCCAAAACTGAGCTCGGTATAGCTATAGTTTGTATAAATAGTTTTAAAAGGTCGATCGTCATCGGTAAAACTATTGAGTGCGATCACAGTAGGTCGATCGGGTCTACCCGTCAGGGACAGTTGATAGTCTCGCTGAAAATTAGTCAAAGCTTGTTTTGTGACCGGCCCTAGCTGACCAGTAGAGGATCTCGAAAAATAGCCGAGATCCCGCAACCTGTCTTGAACAGAGCGCAAACTTGGATTTCCCGGATCTATTTGAGCAAAAGCCGAACCGGCTGCACTCAAAAC
Source organism: filamentous cyanobacterium Phorm 6 (assembly GCA_003003725.1). GTDB lineage: Bacteria > Cyanobacteriota > Cyanobacteriia > Cyanobacteriales > Microcoleaceae > Microcoleus. The sequence goes on from PVWI01000213.1 coordinate 10,743, forward strand.
CGATAACATCAAAGCCAGAGACAACAAATAGACATAAGTCTGACTCGATCGGTTTTGCCACTTGGGCGCATCAAAAATTTTCAACTCTGCGGGTGCTTCGCAAACAAGAGCAAGTTCGAGGTAGGCGAGGGATTCCATAACTTTTTACTGTGAAATTGTGGCTGGGGTATCTGGACAAACTCCCAAAGCTAAGCTTTGGGTAGAAGAGGATTTTTCAAGGCTAAGTTTTACCTGTTTGAGCGAAGCACCCGTTTTTGAAAAAAATTTGCCTTCAAAAATAATCACAGGTAACAACCAAGATAGCATCGCTGTTTATAGAGACGCGAGTGTCAGGAAAAAAGTTTGCAGCCACATCTTAGCCTTCATGAGAAAAAAATCAACAGTTTTTGCGTATTATTCGCTAAAACTTAATTTTATTTATATAAAAATATTAATGATTGGCGATCGACTAAAAATCCCCACCCTTGATCGTTACAAACAG
>PVWI01000214.1 GCA_003003725.1 filamentous cyanobacterium Phorm 6
TGACCAAGAATTTCAAAGGTGGTACAAGCCCCCGGATTTATCCGTGGAATCAATCCAAAATCTAAAATCTAAAATCCTCAAGCCCCCGCATTTATCCGTGGGGTCAATCTAAAATATAAAATCTAAAATCTAAAATCGATTGACTCTTCTTCCTTCTGTGGCAAACGCCGGCCAATTTCCTGATGACATACATACCAAAAATACATGGCTAAATTCAGGAGAGCTAATAACTTAGTGCCATCTTCTAGCATCGCGTGCGCTCCTAAACTTGGCAAGTCTATAATATCCTCAAATCGGGAGATAGTGAACAAGAGGAATGCTGCGAATAATGGTAGGTAAGGAGTAGTTTTGATGTGTCGCCAAAACTTAAGTCCATAAAGGAAAACAGCACTCCCATAACACAAATAAATTAATACCTTAGATATTCCCAACTGAGAAAGAATCAAAGTCATCCGAAACCTGTCATCGAGAAAAAATACTCCTAGCAGTAAAGCGCTAAAAAATAAGAATATTGCCGATCGACTCTCTCGCTCTTTTTGGCGCAGCACTCCGAAGGTAAATCCACAAATTGCGACTGGTATGCACCATAAGACTTCGGAAATTCCGGTAAAAATACCTTCGTAGGGGAACCAGACATTAAACGGATCGCTAAACAGGCGTTCAATTCCGTCTCCCTGGTTGTTGAGCTTGGCGTATATGCTCAGTCCACCCAAAATCAGGACAGTTAGAGTATTGAAAACAGCTAAAAATGGTATAGTAAAAAAGTGTTTTTTGAGAATTTTTAAAGACTTATAGAACTTAGGAATCTTATCGAATAAAGGCATCTTCTTCATAAAAACAGTCTCAAAACAATAGAATTTATTACTTTTTTAGTGGCAGCCAAAGCAGAAATGTAGTGCCGCGATCCATTGGATATAAATGAGCGGTCGCAGATGGCAACCATTCAGGATTCAGTGGAGAAAATACTTCGATTTCTCCTTGCATTTGGCGGACTAAATCGCGGGCTATCGCCAAACCCAATCCTGTACCAGGAATTTCTGTCTGTGCTTTTTCTCCCCGGTAGTGCCGCTCAAATAAATGCTCTAAATCCTGGGGAGAAATGCCGGAACCTGTGTCGTTGACTGCAACTGCTATGGCAGGAAATTGGCGATATGCTGGCCGAAGATCGGCATTGGCTGCTGTGTACTTTAGTTTAATATAAATTTGACCGCCCGCAGGCGTATATTTCAAAGCATTGTCAATTAAATTGCTCAAAACTTCGCGCAAAGCTCGATCGTTCACTTCAACTGGCGGCAAATCCGTAGGTATGTCGGCTACCAATTTTAGATGCCTTTCGGAGGCGATCGCCTCGGCGGACATTAACAATGGTTTTAAGACTTCTGCCACAAAACAGGATTCCTCCGAATTGGCAACAGGTGACAGCGACAGAGGAGAATGCCGGGTTAATTCCAGATTGGAAATTGCTGTTTCTGAAGTGCCCGATGGTAGTCTCAGATTTGCTTCACCAGTGTCAACGGTTCGATCGAAGTGTAACAGCAACTCAGAGAGCCGATCGCTCTCTCGGACAATACTAAAAGCCACATTGCGATTTTTGTCTTCTGGTACCAGCCGCCGGGCTAACAACTTGCCAAAAGTTCGCAATGCTGTCAGCGGACTTTTAAACTGGTGCAGCAAATTGTGCATCGTGTCGTAAACCTGAGCCTGGCTTTGCCCAGCAGAGTTCAATTCCTGCTGCATCCACTGCGAGCGCTGGTCTAAAATACAGGCCAGGGCTAGGGTGCGAGCAATTTGTTGAATAGTCGCCTCCTCTCGTTCGTTCCAAGGCCTGTCTTGCCGACCGCTGACGAGGAGACCCATTACAGAGCCTTCGTGTATCAGAGGCGTCACAAGTTGCAGACCCTGCTGCCATAGATTCTCCGGGCCTTGGCACTGATTGGAACTGCCATCAAAACCTGGAAGTGGCTCAGGTTCGATCGTCTCCACGGTTGATTTTTCCACAGGCTTAGTCGGTGGGCCCAGGAGTGGCAATGATTTGGCTGTCGAGTTTTCCGAAGATTGCAGCCTCAGTCCCTGATTTTCTTCCGATTCGACGGAGGTTTCTGGGTAAACCGCGATCGGCACCAACTTTGCTTCGCTGCCGGGTACCAGCTCTTGTGTCAGGTATACCGCGCTGAATGTTGCTCCCAAACTAACGGCGATCGCTACCTGCGATCGACAAAGCTGCACAAATTCTGAACTGGCTGGCATTAGCATGAGCGCCACAATAAGGTATTTAACGAAATTTCAATTGAACTACCTACACGCTCCGTCACGGAGAGCGTGTGGCTTCCCAATTCATTGGGGACTGCCTCAGACTTCATGGATTTTTTACGCCCTGTTGACTTTGGTCTTACATCCCCTCCAAGGGCAGAAGCCCTAGTTCCTAACGCCAAAAGTCGCAATCCTTCATTTCTAATATTTTTCTAATATTTATTGCAGCATTGATATCTCTATCATGCTGTTTCTTGCAGTGAGGACAATTTACAAACCTTACGCCCAATGAATCATAGCCATGCTGCAATATTGGGATTGTTGACACTCCCCTGCCTAAAGGCGAGGGGATTCTTGGATCAACCAGTCGATTTGCTCATTGATGTCGCCACCAGCGAGTAGAGATCGATACTGTCCCCTAGCGTGAATTCCGGTGTGCCCCACCGTATTTAAATTGATTCCTGCACGGGCTTTCAAACCCTTTGCTAAAATATTTCTTCCAGCGTTGTGGTCACGATCTAGTATCGTTCCGCAACCGCAAATATGCGTTCGGGTTGATAAAGTTTTCTTAACAATATCGCCACAGTTTGAGCATTCCTGAGATGTGTATTGTGGTGGAACAGCGATAACTGTTTTGCTGTACACTTTTCCAAAATACTCCAACCATTGAGCAAACTGTGACCACGCAGCATCACTAATCGACTTAGCGAGTTTATGGTTTTTAACCATGTTACGCACTTGAAGGTCTTCGTAGGCTACAAAATCGTTAGATTTTACTACGCACAATGCCGTCTTTATGGCAAAGTCTTTGCGCTGCCGACTAACCTTTAGGTGCTTTCTTCCTAACTTGTTGATCGCTTTTTTCCGGCTTTGGGAGCCTTTCTTTTTCCGAGAAACTCGCTTCTGCAATCTCTTCAGAGCTTTTTCGCTTTGGCGGAGATACCGAGGATTGGGAACTGTTTCGCCGTCGCTGTCAGTGTAGAAGTGGTTTAATCCAACATCTATGCCGATAATTTTACCAGTAGAAACGGGTTCTTCTTTTCGTTCAATGTTGATGCAGAATTGGGCATAATAGCCGTCGGCACGACGCACTACCCTAATTCGCTTAATCTCATCGGGCGCATAGAAATACAAGTCCCGACTACCAATTAACTTGAATTTTCCAGCAGCAAAACCATCCTTAAACGTTAGGCATCTTTTGTCGCTAGAAAGCGCCCAGCCGGATTTCTTGTACTCGACGGAACGAGTGTACTTCTTGAACTGCGGGTAGCCCTTTTTTCCGGGCTTCTTGGCTTTGCAATTGGCGAAGAAACGTTGGATAGCAAAAATAGCACGTTCCGCCGAAGCTTGACGTGCCGTTGAGTTAAGCTTGCCTGCCCATTCAAACTCTTTCGCTACAACGGCGCATTGTTTGTACAGGTCTACTAACTTAATCCCTTGATTGTCTACCCAATGTCTAAGAGTTTTGTTTCTGACAAATTGAGCCGTCCGAATCATGTCATCGATGATTCGATATTGCTCCGTTTTGCCCTTTAACTTAAACTCTAAAACTATCATTAGAATAGTTTATCACTTTTGCTAAAACTTTTACTTATAAGTCTGTATATTTAACAAGTCTTCACACTTGTTGTAATTAAAGCCGTCCTATAAGGACGGGGCTTTAGACCCAATTTTTTGGTAATAGAGTCTCGCTAAAAAGTTGAGAAGACGGGAATAGATGAGAAACTTTTCGATTTCAGGTGTCTGCGCGATCGATCGCAGCTATGTTGAAGGCCTTCGACTTGCACAAACACCAACTGCCCTAAACCTTCCTCCGTCTAGCTTCCACCACTGGCAAACCAATGACTGCCGCCGGAACTTTCTGCCCAAAATACCACAACCGCTATACTTTTGTCGATCGGTACAAATGTGAAGATTGTGTCGATATATTAAAACCAGTTGAGGTTTGGAGCTAAAACAGATATACTGGGCTCGGATTTGGTAGCTATCATCACAACCTGTCTGCTCATACTGTCTGCTCACAGAGGAGGTAAAGAAATTGGCCAGGAGACGCAAACGCAAGAGTCGCCGCCGACAAGAGGGACGCAGAATTTTAGAGTGCGTTCCTCAATATAGCATCGAGAGTGGCGAAGATAAACCCGTAACAGCAGCTCGCAAATTTATTCATGCCGAAGGCATTGCTCCCCCAGCTTTGCTGTTAGTCAAGCGTAACGAGCATACCACTGACAGGTACTTCTGGGCTGAGAAAGGTTTATTTGGAGCCCAATACGTAGAAGAGAACCACTTCTTGTTTCCCAGCTTAAAGGTGATGCTGGAAGCAACCACAGAAAAAATTGCTGTGGTGTCAGCCAGTCGCGCATAAACCAAAACGTTTAGCTCAAAACATTGACAGCAATGTTTGTCTAACTTTTTTAACAAAAGCGCGATAGGTCTCATTGTCTGGAGAGTGCCAACTGAATTTATGCGAAAAGTCCTTAGTAACTAGGGTATAAGGAGCCATCGCAGCAAGATAGATCGCCGATTCGGGCGATCGCCACAGCGGGCACTCTCACGATAATGGTTTTTTTGACGTTTTTTTTTTGACGGTGAGAGTCGATCGACCGAACAGGTAACCAGAGACAAAGGAAGCAGTCATCGATTTGTCTACTCAAAGTCTCCAAAGTCTAAGTACGGCATCTAGCATATCAAAAAACGTTCCGTACCAAACTATTAATCTTCTAGCGGTTTCAAATTTAAAGCTTTTTGCATAGCTTCTAGTTCATCGCGGTGAGCTCTGACAGTAACAAAGCTCTTGGTTGGGCTTTCCGACTCAGCAACAGATTCGAGTTTAAGGGAGACTTGCTCAGAGCGTCCAGCTTTTTTCCAATAAAATATGCCCGCCAGCGGCGACAGCAGTACCAAAGCTAGGAAAATTTGACCTGAAGAAGGAACTAGCATTCCCAAAACCAGTCCCAAGCATAGAGTGCCACCTACACTCAGCATCGTGAGAAAAATAGCTAAAAACCGACTAGGCCGCACAAAACCTTCAAAAGTGACTTTATAGTTGGGAGCATCGACGGCTACAACTCGGTAAGCCCTAGAAGCAAAATACTCTTGTAGCTGGGTTAACAGTGACTCTTGGGCGCTCTCGGAAGCCAGCTTGATTTGTTCGATGCGAGCTTTGACTGAGGCCTTGATGAAGAAAAACAAGCCTACAGCCATCAGCAGCGTGATTACAAACGTGGAAGAAAGAACAGTAGTATCCATCGGTAGAAGTTTGTGTAATTGAAATTCTCTACTATTACTTTACATAAATTTACAGACGAAAGCGATCGAGGACTTACGCAGGCACTTTTTCAACCAAATTCGCAGAAAGCTGATTCTGCAACACATTTTTCTCCCCATCACCACCGAAATCCCATATCTCCCCATCATCCCTAAATTCTTAAGTGACAATGCGTAAGTCCTGACCTAATGTAGCTGCTCTAATTGCTGTGTGGCGATCGTCGTACAAGCGAAGGCAACAAAGGCAAATCGCTTAGTAAGTAGCGCCAACATCTCAAGGGTTTAGGCATCAGATTCAAACACTAGCTAACCCGTATGACCAGTTTCTAAGGCGCGGGGCCGACGCCCTGACACGCCGTTTCCCTGACCGATATAATCGTGCCAGAGACGAGCTAGGTCTTGAGCTTGGTGCCGCCACTCCGGCAGGATTTGGTACATCCGGCGGGGACGGCCACGTCCTTCTACTTTTTTCCAGTAACCGGTGATGACGGCTTCATCTTCCAGAAATTTCAGAGCGCTGTAGAGGACGGTATCAGAAAGTCGGTAGATGGGAAATTCCCTCTCTAGTTGTCCGATGAGTTCTGTCCCGTAGGAATCTCCGCGCAACAACACCGAGAGAATGTAGCACACTGCTAGCTCCTTGTTTAGATAAACAGGAGGGGGGTCTTGAAAAAATTGATAGATGTGTTCAAATTTCATCTGACTTTTCCGCTGGAAACTCTCGTAATACCGTCAGGTTAACGCGAGAGGAAAGCGGGGCGGGGTTTGCCGCTTCCTAATGATTAACTGGGAATGGGGGAAACAGAGGTGCAGTATTTCCCCAGTTGTGTTGGTTTGATAGTCGTAAACGCTTGTCTTGCACTGCGGTTATGTTTGCCTGCGCCAAGGTTGAGGAGCGCTGACTTAACTAGGGTAACTTTCTTCTTCTTCCAATCTATCGCAGCGACTATTGCCAAGTGTACGATCGCAGGCAAGAGTTGCACTTAATTCGGGAGTTGCTGTTTTAACTCAAACTCAGAATTTGCAACTTCCCCAAACCTTTATTCTGTCTTGTCTCTGCGCTCTAGCTTGTCAGAGTCCGCCAGCTTTTTTCGGCAGAAATTTGCCTTTAAACCGGACTCAAGCCTAACATGGCGCGCAGTGTAAAAGTTAGAAAGACAAAAGTCGCTACAATCGAAGTAATCAGGGCGATCGCAGTTGCCGGTCGATCGAGCAGGGGCTTGAGTCGCTCGAACAGGAAAAAGAAAATTCCCAGACAGATGGTAATGAAAAAACGGGGGTAACGAGAGACGTTATTAATGAAGTCTTGCATGAGCACAGGTGGGGTAAAGTGTTACAGCTCGATCTTTGACTGGTAACACTTGTGAGCGAGTTAGACAATTTTGGCACAGCCGTAGCTAAATCTGCCTCCTCGGGCGATCGGGCATTTTTCCCGGCAATGCTGACATATATAATTCTAACGAAATTTTTTGGTCGATCGATCGGGCGCTGTCTATTTAATGCCGGAACGCAACAAGGGAGTGACAAATGAGAGAAGTATTTATATTCAGTTGTAGTTGTGATAGATATTATAGGGCCGTTACTTCTAGATAAATGTCTGCTTCCGCACCTTCTATCGTCTTGCCGCGTCCATTTCTGAAATGGGCGGGAGGTAAAACTAGGTTGATTGGACAATATCAACCTTATTTTCCTGAAAAGTTCACAACTTACTACGAGCCTTTTCTGGGCGGCGGAGCTGTATTTTTTTACTTAGCACAGCAGCACCATTCTTTGCAAGCTGTTTTAACAGATATTAATCCTGAGTTGATTAATGCCTATCGCTGTGTCAGGGATCAAGTTGAGGATCTGATTGAGCTTTTGTTAGAGCACGCCTCAGAACACAGCAAGGATAATCAAGAGTATTATTACTCAATGCGATCGCGATCCTACAACACAGACACAGAAAAAGCAGCGCGCCTGATCTACCTCAATAAAACTTGTTACAACGGGCTCTACAGAGAAAATTCCAAAGGTCAATTTAATGTGCCGATGGGCAGATACAAAAATCCTAACATTTGTCAAGTAGATTTATTGCGATCGGTCTCATCTTTACTCGCGCCCGCTCAAATTGAAGTCAGAAAATTCGATGAAATTTTGAATTTTGCGAGCACCAGCGAAGACTTTGTTTATTTTGACCCGCCTTATTATCCAATCAGTGCCACAAGTAACTTCACAGCCTACAGCCGCGATAATTTCAAAGAATCCGAACAGATTAAACTCAGAGATATTTTTGTAGAACTGGCCAAGCGGGGCGTCAAAGTTATGCTATCTAATTCTAACTGCGATTTCATCAAAGAACTCTACAGCGATAGTCAAGCTTTTAAAAGAATTCCTCTCCCTCAACTAATTGAAATATCAGCGTCTAGGGGAATTAACTCTAAGAGTTCCAAACGTGGCAAAGTCAAGGAATTATTAATATGTTCAGTTTAAATAAACACTCTTTGCAAAGTCTCTACCTAGACATATTTTGTACGAGCAACCCGTGACCTCATCAACCCGGTTTCTTCGTATATTTATCGTTACCAAACGCAATACTGGAAGAAACCGGGTTTCTAGCCCTGATGCGTAAACACTCTCTTTTGTGACCTCCGAAACCTCGTTTCTTCGAGGATATTTCTAGTTACTCAAAAAAAATCTAGAAATTGGGTCAAAAAAACGGCAAAAAAAGGAACTATTACCTATTGATTTTTATCGACTTTCGGGGTATTATTTATATAATGGGAGTGGCGAGTTAAATTTTATTTTTACCAATATTCCCATTATTAAATTATACTTCCTAAAACTGTCACTGTCAAGCTGTCAACCCGAAAAAAAAAGGCGTTTTTTTTTTAATTCAATCATATAAAATTAATCTCCTCGTAGAAACCGGATTTCTCCTCCCCATACGTCAGGGATGAAACGGTCGAAATCGTTTTTATTACAAATGTTTGTTAGCCCAAGTAATGAAAGCTTCGAGCTTATGAACTGCCAACAAATTTGGATTTTCGGGAATTTGTTTTTTAAACCAGTCGATCGAACCCTGCCTCATACCGTCACCGCCGACTATGACAATAGTTGGAACTCGGTAGCAATTTTGAATATTTAAATTGAGGTAAGGATACTTCTCATCAACTGAACCTTTGTCTTCTTGCCACTTGCACTCAACAATTAGACCCAGAGGAAACGAACCGGAAGCAACAATATAAAAATCGACATTTATTTCAGTTTCATAAATGCTAGAGCCGATATAAACCTGTTTAGCATATCGCTTGGGATTTTCAGTAGAGATTAAGAGCCAATCTCGCTTGCGCTTTTTTGGCAACTGGGGACATATTTCGAGATATCCGTGACCTTTCAAAGTACCTTCTACAGTTGTTTCTAAAACAAAACCAGTTTTATTGGCTCTAGAACCACTATTCATTTTGTTTGTTCCTAAATATAATCTGAATTAAGCCGATCGCACTTCAATCACCCCTCTATCAAAAACCCGCTTGTCAGTACCGATCGCACTAACAAACATCCGGTCTTCATAGACATCAAACGTCGCAAAACTCAGCCTGCTAGCAGAATACTCCGTCCACTCAGAACGCCCCACCGGACGAGTGCCCCCGCCAGCACCGCAAATTAAATAAGTCGTACCGTTAATCGATCGGGTGCGTTCGTAACTGTGCTCGTGTCCGTTGATATAAAGCTGCACGCCGTACTTTTGAAACAAAGGCGTCAAAGTCTTAATAAAAGGTTGATTCAATCCGTAGATGCCAGAGGAATAAATCTGGTGGTGTCCGAACACAACTTTCCACGGTGCGATGCTCTGACTCAACTCTTTCTCCAGCCAAACAAGCTGATTTTTCCAATCCGCATTGTGATTGGTATCTAAGGCAAAAAACTGTACCGGATCGCGCCGAAAAGTATAGTAGCGACCTTGCATATTAAAACCCGCATATTTAACTTGCGGGTCGCCGTTAGCAGTGCGGATGTCGTGGTTTCCCAGACAAGCATAAAATTTAACACCTTGCTGCAATAATGGCTGATAAGGCTTCTCGAAAACAGCATTAATTTGTTCAATTTCGCCGTTATTGTAGATATTGTCGCCGGCGAGAACAGCAATATTAAAAGGATTTTCCCGGTGATATTGGGTCATCGCCTCAGCCACAGCATACTGACCTTGGGCCCCGGTGCCGGTGTCGGCCACCGAAATAAAGCGTAAAATAGGCGGTGAGGCTGGCAATTGGACGATCGCCCTTTGGGCCTCAAGATTAGAAGGCTCAGCAGCATTGGCGTCTGTACCCCAGGAAGTCCGAAGCTGAAACATTTTCGAGACTCCGGCCAAACCTAAGCCGCTGAGACTGCTTAAAATTAGAAAGTAACGGCGTTTGATGCTCATTTTGATTCAGTTAGAACTAATGAAATGATAAATTAAGACTGAGATCGCTCAACTTAAATTTATCGGTTTTAGACATATTTGTAACGCTCCAAGGCAAAGAAAATGTCAGAAGAACAACTAAACCAACCAACTCCAGAACCGTCTCAATCTCCGAAACCGGAGGTTGAGTCTCCGAAAAAGTCGGCCGCGACTCGCAGCCAAGCTCAAAATGCCAGCAGCGCTGTTTCCACAAATCAGAAAATCAAAACTTTGATTTTCTCAATTCGGAATTTGGGAAAAAAGGGGAAAAATGTAGCAGCAGAACCCCCGTTGCAGCAGCAAAAGCCGATCGCGCCCACCGCTTCTGACACAGTAACAGTAACTCCTCCGGCTGTTGCTGCGGAAGTTAAAGCGCAAGTTAACAGCGTTCCCCCCCCAAAAGTTATGGTAAAATCCGATAATATAAAGTCTGTATCAAAACCCACAGGCGACAGTTTTTTAAAGAAAGTCAGTGTACTTTGGCAAAGTATTGTGCGGTTAGTGCGGGATCTGCTGCCGCCATTTGTCAACGCCAAGCTGTCAGATCCAATTTTAAACGCCTCCTTAGCAGCAATTCTCATCGTTGCGATCGGTTTAACTTTCAACAGTTTCTCAGCAAAACCGCCGGATCAACTAGCAAAAGCGCCTATTCCAGCAGCGCCGCAGTCGCCGCCTACCTTTGGCGATTTTTTGGCGGGCACAGCGCAATCACCAGAGGCGATCGCAAATTATCAGCCAACATCAGCTAAATTAAAGAGCAAATCGCCCGATTTAGTAGCACCAGACAAACTGCAACCGATAGAAATTATCCCGCCACCACTAACGCCGGAACAGTCTCTGATTGCTGCGATTCAAAATCAGGTTGCTGAAATTACCGATCGAATGGGTGGCGGTTTAGTTAAGTCTGTGCAAGCTGATTTCTCGATCGGTCTTTTGAGTGTCAAAGTCGCTGAAGATTGGTACAAACTCAGCGAAAGCGAGCAAAATCAGCTCGCCAGTCAAATGTGGAAAGAGGCTAATTCCCTCGATTTCAGCAAGTTACAAATTGCCAATATGGAAGGGAAGTTAATAGCTAGAAGTCCGGTTGTGGGTTCGGAAATGATTATTTTAGAAAGAGGGATTAATAAAGTTTAAATCGGATGTATCTGTAAACACTCAGATTAGCCGAAAAGTCCAAGACGCAGCATCAAATTAGCTAGGTTTGTAGTGAGGACTTCAGTCCTCATCAAATGAGAGAGGACTGAAGTCCTCACTACGAACCTTAAAAAGCTGATTTGC
>PVWI01000215.1 GCA_003003725.1 filamentous cyanobacterium Phorm 6
CCGGGGGACTTTTTTTGTATAGCAGCGTTTTCAACCGCCGATTTATGGCGAATTTATTAACTTATTACTGCCAATTTGTCAACCCCCAAAGGTCGATAAATTGTATCTCTTTGCTGATAATCCCGCCCCAAAGAACGAATCGCATTTTGCAAATCTTCCACAGACTGACAACTGCCGCCAACCGCACCGGCCATTGTAGTAATGTGCTCTTCCATCAAAGTGCCGCCGATATCGTTGCAGCCCCATTTCAGCGCTTCTGTAGCTCCATCTAAACCCAATTTTACCCAACTCGGTTGGTGATTGGAAATCAAATTTCCCAAGAAGATTCGAGATACTGCGGTGAGCAACAATGTATCTGCTAAAATCGGTTGGTCGCGGCCGACTCGACTCCGCAAAGGAGCCGGTGCATCCTGTCCGACAAAGGGCAGTAAAATGAATTCTGTGATGCGCGCCCGATAGTTGTTGTTAATTGCGGTTTGTTGGAGCGATCGCACTTTTTCTAAATGCAAAACCTGCTGAGAGGCAGTCTCAATATGCCCGCAAAGCATCGTGCTAGTTGTCGGCAAACCCAGACGGTGAGCAGTTCCCACAATTTCCAACCAAGTTGCAGAATCTAGTTTTTCCGGGCAAATTATCCTCCGCACCGCATCGTCGAGAACTTCCGCCGCAGTTCCCGGCATCGAACCGACTCCCGCATCTTGCAAAGCTGAAATTACATAGCTGAAACTCAGATTATCTTGTCTGGCAATAAATTCTATTTCTTGCGGCGAAAAAGCGTGCAAGTGCAACTGCGGAAACTTATCTTTAATAGTTTTTACCAATTGCAGATAATAAGGCAAAGATGCACCGCCCTGTTTAGCTTGAAGATTTAAGCCGCCCTGCATACAAATTTCCGTCGCACCCCGCTGCACTGCATCAGTTGCCTTTTCCTGAATTTGGGCTGAATCTAACCAAAAAGCGCCTTCATCTCCGTCGTCGCGGCGGAACGCACAAAAACTGCAATGCTGCTCGCAAATGTTAGTAAAATTAATATTGTGATTGATCACATAGGTGACAGTCTCCCCTGATTGTCGGTGGCGCAGCAAGTCAGCGGTTGCTTGAATTTGGGCGATCGCCTCTGGATCTCTTTGCTGCAAAAGTACCAAGGCCTCGGCGGTAGAAATGTTATAACCTTGTAAAGCTCGATCTAGAATTGCATCCACAGTTTTATTTTTGGCTCAGTTACAGAATTACTGCCTAGAATTAAGGCGTTTTTATATCTTAACAAATCGACCGTAGATGAACGCTCTGCTAAAATCTCAACTTTTACAAAAGCATCTTTTAATCTGTGAAACTTAATTTATGGGCATCAACCAAACAAATCATCTGTTACCAGTGCCTTCTGGACTTTTGCAAATTCCTGCTGTACCGACTTTCGCTTCAACTTTTGCAGACGCAGGCACACCGCCAATTTATTTTTCCCTCGTCATTCCCACCTACAACGAGTGCAAGAATGTCAAAAGTATTGTGGAACAATTGAGCCAATTGCTTGATGGCATGATTCCTGGCAACTACGAGTTAATTGTAGTCGATGACGACAGCCCCGATCGCACCTGGGAAGTTGCCCAGTCCTTGACAGCCGAATATCCGCAATTGTGGGTGATGCGCCGCTCAGACGAGCGGGGACTTTCCACAGCCGTAATTCGCGGGTGGCAAGCCGCTAGGGGCGAGGTTTTGGGGGTGATCGATGCCGACTTGCAGCATCCGCCGGAGACACTGTTGCAGCTTTTAGCAGAAATTCAGCGGGGAGCCGATTTGGCCGCTGCGAGCCGCCACGTTGCCGAGGGCGGAGTCAGCGACTGGAGCGTTGTCAGGCGATTGTTGTCGCGGGGAGCTCAAATAGTCGGATTGATCGTACTACCGGGAGTGGTGGGCCGAGTTTCCGATCCGATGAGCGGCTATTTTATGGTGCGCCGCAGTTGCATTGCCGAGAAAACCATGAATCCTGCCGGTTACAAAATTTTGATTGAAGTGCTTGGGAGGGGAAACATCCGCTGGATTGGAGAAGTTGGTTACGTGTTTCAGGAGCGGAAAGAAGGCGAGAGCAAAGTTACTGGGAAACAGTATATTGAGTATTTGCGGCATTTGCTCATATTGCGGTTTGCCCGCTGGCCGATGGGTAAGTTTCTGCGGTTTGGCATTGTGGGTTTCAGCGGCGTGTTTGTGAATATGGCGGTTTTGTACGTGCTGCGCGAAATATTCAATTTGGAGCTGACTCGCAGTCTGATTATTGCTGCTGAATTGGCAATTATTAGTAACTTTTTTTGGAATGATTTGTGGACTTTTGGGGATATTTCTAAGCGACAGCCGGGAATGAAGCAGCGCTTGAAACGGCTGTTGAAGTTTAATACAATTTGCTTGATGGGTTTGATTTTGAATGTGCTGCTGGTTAATGTGATGTTTAATATTTTGGGGATGAATGAATATTTGGCGACTTTAATTGCGATCGCAGTCGTGACTCTGTGGAATTTCTGGATTAATATGAAGCTGAGCTGGCGGGTGACGGAAGTTGATTAGAAACTGGGTAATGGGTAACTGGTAATTGGTCATGGCGGGAGCATCTGTGCCGAAGATGATCGCGTCATGGGTAATTGGTGATTGGTAATTGGTCATGGGGAATTGGTCATGGGGAATTGGTCATGGGGAATTGGTAATTGATAAAATGACGTTGGACGGAAAGCGAGTTATTGAGGTGCTCGCACTAATGACTAATGACTGATGACTAATGACTAATGACTAATGACTCTTCTTCCCAAGGCCTTTGAATGACTGAATTGATGATTAAAAATAAACAACTGTTGCTAATATTGCTGTGGATGGCGATCGCCCTAATGCTGCGCTTTGCCAATTTGGACTCGAAACCGCTGTGGACGGACGAGTTTTCGACTCTAGTGTTTAGTTTGGGGAACAGTTTTCGCGGTGTGCCGATCGATCGCCCGATCGACCTTCCCACTCTACTACAACCGCTGCAATTTCGTCCCGATGCTGGCATTGCAGATGTCCTAAACCATTTGCTGCTAGAAAGCAACCATCCGCCAGTATATTTTATGCTAGCCCACTGGTGGATGCAGTTGTTTGGCCCGACCGAAGATAGTTTAGTTTGGATCGGGCGATCGCTGCCGGCATTATTAGGCGCAATTTCAGTACCCGCCATCTACCTTTTAGGCAAATTTGCATTCAATTCTCGTTTAGTTGGTCAATGTGCGGCCGCAATGATGGCAGTTTCTCCCTACGGCATTTATCTCGCTCAAGAAGCCCGCCACTATACTTTAGGAATCTTATTAGTTATTGCCTCTCTTTTTTGCTTGACACTAGCTGCAAAAAAACTGGTGCAGCGCGCTCCGCTGCCTGTTTGGGCGGTGCTGCTTTGGATAGTTGTTAACTGTTTTGGAATTGCTTCTCACTACTTTTTCGTGCTGACTTTGTGTGCCGAAGCCATCGCCTTAATTGCTGTAATTTGGCTGCAATTTAATCAGAAATTGGCAACTTCAAATAATCAGCAGCCGAATATTTGGCAATTTCAAATTATCTGGCGGCTGTTAGCAGTAGCGCTGGGGACTTTAGCTGGCGGTTTAGTTTGGGTGCCGGTATTTTTGTCAAATAAATACGGCAGCGAGCTCACGAATTGGCTTGTCAGTGGCGATCGCACTTTTGTAGATTGGATCGCGCCGATTTTCCAAGCCTTAGCGGGATGGATTACTGTCGTGTCGCTGCTGCCGGTGGAATCGCCAAATTTGGCAGTAATGGCTGGATCTGCGATCGGGATGGCAATATTTTTGCTTTGGGCACTTCCCATCCTATTTAGGGCTCTTAAAAATTCCTTAAAAGCGCCAAATACTCATTTAGGTACTGTGATTTTCGGCGGATTTGTACTAGGAGCAATTTTCCTATTTTTTAGCTTTGCATACATTCTAGGAATTGACCTAACTCGCGGCCCTCGATACAATTTCGTGTACTTTCCCGGCGCGATCTTATTGTTAGGAGTAATCTTAGCAGTTATTTATAGCACACCTACAGTCAAAAGTCGATGGTTTAATTTACCTGCCGTAGAAATTTCTGGCAAAAAAGCAGTCATGCTAATTTTAGCAATGGGTTTTGTGAGTGGTGTAACAGTAAATTCCAATCTCGGCTATCGCAAATATTACAAACCAGACCTTTTAATTCCGATTATCCGCGAAGTCTCGAAAGTTCCTGTGTTAATCGCCACTACTCAAAATACCCATGTAGAAATAGGAGAGTTGATGGGGATAGGATTGGAATGGGAAAGAAGGAAGAAGGGTTCGGCAGCGGATTTTGTAACGGATTTAACGGATGTAACGGATGTTAGGAAGAAGGGTTCGGCAGCGGATTTTGTAGCGGATGTAACGGATGTTAGGAAAAAGGAAGAAGTTAAAGCTTTTGAGTCTCCACGATTTCTTTTAGTTAAGCAGAGAAGGGATGCGCCGGAAATTGTGGCGGGGATACTCGATCGGACACTCAGTCAATTAGAACGTCCGCTAGATTTGTGGTTGGTAAATTTTCGCGCACCTGTCAACTTAGCAGCACAAAAGTGTCAGCTTGAATCTCGCCAGTTTCCGGGTGTAGATGGGTATGACTATCAAGTTTATCATTGTTCTCGGTCATAGTTGTAGGGTGCGTCGCTTGCATAAAATCCCTAAAAAAACCGATCGCACTTTCGATTAAAATAAGTACGTTAGCCAAGCTTTCGGCAGGAATCGATCTTTCATTTCAGTACAAATTTATAGGCAGAAGTAGCGGCTAAAAGTTTAAGTAACTCTCAGTATGCTCAACTTTCTGATTGAATTAAATCGCCAGCAGGAGGATGTCGTTTTATAGCTTTGTCAGCAGCCAGAATATTAAGCACTCTATCTCTATTTAATACTAATGCTGTAACTGTACCTCGTCCAATTGGAGTCAAATTAACTATTGATAATCCATCCGCAGACCAAATAAAATGTTCGTTCCAACTATCTTGTCTGGGATTAAACAAGCGTACTTCTACGTCTGACTGAGCATCTATCGCTGTAGTTTTATCAGATTTCTTGCGGTTGCAGTGAAAGCAAGCTAGTGCCAAATTCTCAAGATCATTAGTCCCATTTTTAGTCAAGGGAATGATGTGTTCGATAGTAAACTCTACGTACTGCCATTGTTCGGAGGCATGACAATATTCACACAGACAGTTTGCTCTCTGACGAACTTGATTTTGGATATTTTCAGGGATTTGACGGCGAGGGGACATTTTTATACAGTAGGCTGAATCTGGTTGAGGAAAAGATTGCGGACAGTTCGATTGACAAAACTGAGGTAATCGTCGATTTCTTCGTAAAGATTGAGTTCTTGTTCTTCGTCAGGATTGAGGGGTAAATTTTGTTGTTTGTCTAACAGTTTTTCTATGCGATTCTTGACGGTTGTGGAGGCTCTAAACATGGGTATTTCTTCCACTAATTCAATGCGAATAGCTCCTTCTATGGGTAGAGTATCGCGCAGGTTTTCCAATTGTGGTAGGATTAGCATAGTTGTGGATTTTATTGGTTTCCGTCTTCATTATATCAATAATCCTCAAGGATAATTCAAGCGATCGCGCTTTCGATTAAAATAAGTACGTTACCGAAGTTGATTAAGACGATGAAAGTACAAGTTTTGTCTGTTCAACCTACGCGCAAGCGAAGCTATCCCGTAGGGAATCGCCCTTAACTCCCACGAGGTAAAGATTATGGGTTGCAACATAAATCGTGTTCCAAATAGAAATCGCCCATCTCTATCAAAATTCTAAGTTTTATCAATCTTGCCTGACACTATCGGGCACGCCCACGGCCGAAATACCCGATATCGCTCTTAAATTCTGACACCGAATCAACTCATTAAAATCCAAACTGCGCCCTTCAATTTGCGCCACAGCTTCAATAGCAGACAGTAGATGTCCCGCCGCCTCAGCTTCACTGTAACCACGCCTTAGAGCGACTCTAATCGCCGTTTCATCAGCATCTAGCTCTACTTGCGAACTGCGGTTGTCGCGCCAAATTCGAGTCATCGCCAGTCCCGTCAACCCACCGGCGATCGCAATTCCGATCGCATCTCCCTGCAATAACTCTACAACAGTCCCGACAATTCCCGCCAGAGCAGCACCTTGATAAATATCCGCTTTAAACCACTTAAAATTGCCCAAAAAACTCACATTTCGCAATAGCAGCAAATCCCGCTGCGGCTTAGATAGCAGCCTCCACAAATCAAAATTAATATAAATCGGGCGAGATTGATTCCAAGGTAAGGGAAAATCGCAATCAATCACCGTCGATTGTTGAGGCTTATTAATAATTTTACACGTCATGCGCCCGGAGGCGGGCATCACATCTAACAGGCGGCGAATTTCAGGTTCTGGATTCATAGTTGAAGGAAGAAGGAAGAAGGAAGAAGGAAGAAGGAAGAGGGAAGAAGGAAGAAGGAAGAAGGAAGAGGGAAGAGGGAAGAAGGAAGAGGGAATTGGTGGGATAAATTTCGCTTATTACTTAGTCTAGATCCCCCTAAATCCCCCTTAAAAAGGGGGACTTTGACCGCTTCCAGTTCCCGTCTAATAAAAGGGGAACTTTGACCACTTCTTGTCCCCCCCCTTCTTAAGGGGGGTTAGGGGGGATCTGGCCTTAATTGCCAGACAGAATACTGGAACTAGGTTTGACGTTAAGTGTCCTTAACTCATACCTTGTTTAAGGCGTTTTCTTCGATTCAGATTTAGGAGATTCTTGAGCTTTCGGAGTTGCTCTTTCACCCTTCGGCGAAGGCTTCGGGCTGGCAATTGCTGGAGCAACTGACGGCTTGGAAGTTGCGGCTGGGGATGCCAGCGGTTTCGCAGAAGCAGGCGTTGTTATCGGAGCTGCAGGGGCTGTCTTAGCGCCTAGAATGCTGGAGTCTCCGGTGTCAAATAATCCGGCGATGCAAGCAATCATCATTGTTGCTAAGGTGCCGACAAATAATGCTTTCCAACCGAGTTCGGAAATGTCTTTGCGGCGGGAGGGAATTAGGGCGATTGTACCGCCGACAAATATGCCTACGGAGGCTAAGTGGGCGAAACCAGAAAGCGCGTAACTGACAATCAAAACTGTGCGATCGCTAATCAGTCCTGTTGCCCTCGCTTCTGCTAAACTTTGATAGGGCGGAATTGCGGTTTCTAACAGCCGCCGTCCGATGATTACTGATGCTACCCAAGAATCCTCAATGGGAACTCCAGTTAATAAGGTTAGCGGGTAAAATAAGACTCCTTGGATGTTTTGTAGGGTGACAAAACTAAAGATTGTGCCGATGGGAGCCGGCAACACGGCCAACCAGCCAAAGAATTGATTTATTAAGGAAACTAAGCCCAAGATTAAAATCAAAACAGCGGCGATGGCTACTGACATTTTCACACCGTCCAATGCGCCAATTATCGCTGCATCCAAAGGGCTGACTCGTTCGATTGGTTCTCCGCCAACTGTCTCTTGTTGACGAATTTCGCCGTCCATTTCGGCAATTTCGTCGCCCACAAACTCGCGGCCTTGAGGTTTCCGATCTTCCTTGGGGATGCCGCCCATTGTCAGCGGTACTCCTGTTTCGGGAACTAAAATTTTGGAAAGGACAAAGCAAGCGGGAATGGCGATAATTGAGGCGGAAACTAAATGTCCTAAAATATTGGGAAATACGGGCTTGAGAAAGCTGACGTAAATTGCTAAAGTTGATGAAGCGGCGGTTCCAAAACAGCAGGAGAGGATGGCACAAAGTTCGGAACGGGTCATTTGCGGCAAATAAGGCTTGACGACTATTGCTGCTTCTATTCCTACAAAAATATTGGCTGCGCCACTTAGTGCTTCTGCGCCGCTTAACCGCATTGTCTTATAAAATATTTTGGCAAAAACTTCGGTGACAATTTGAATTACGCCGATGTTGTAAAGTAAAGCCATGAGGCCGGAAAAAAAGACGACTGTCGGTAAAGCTCGAAAGGCGAAAATATATCCTAAATTAATTGCCGGCTCTTTACCCGGTACTGGTACAATATTGCTCCCGAATACAAATCTCGCTCCGGTGTCAGCAGCGGTGAATACTCCATCGAGCAAGCCTGTAAACCACTCTAGGGCGATGCGAGTTGGGGGAAACAGGAATACTAAAAATCCTAAGACTAATTGCAGGCCAATTCCCCAGATGATGACGCGCCAAGGTATATACCTAACTTGGCGGTTTTCTGAGAAAATCCAGGCGATCGCGCATAGCCCAAAAATGCCCAGAAATGAGATAAAGTTGTAAATAGACATGAGCCTAGTCCTTAAAATAGCTGAGAATGCCGATCGACGGTTTGTACCACATCAGTTATACTATTCATCGGACGGCAAGTGCCAAAAAAAATAATCGGCAGATAAATGACACACTCAGCAGCGTACTTATGTCATTGCTTATGTCACTCCGATCTCTGCGGATCTTTAGCTACTATTGATTTGCCGTAACTACCAGCAGTTTAAATAGAAACACGCAACACATGGAAGCTTTTGCTCCACATCCTCCCGAATGGACTGCGACGGCGGTTCACGCTACTGAGTTTTGCTGTCCCAAGTGCGGTGCTAGCTGCACGGATGCCACTGAGGTCTGGATTAATCGTCGATCGCCAGTATACACCGAGTCCAACCGCCGCAAGTGGCAAGAATTTTACCGTTGCCAGTGTGGCGCTGTGTGGTGGGCTTGGAGTAGCGATAGGCCTCCTTCGGAACTTGTACGTCCCGATGAAAGCTCGGATCAGGGTTCAGATGATGATTTTTAGAACGGTGAGTCGATTTTCGATTTTATCAGAAATTAGGGTAAGGTGCGCGATCGGGTGCACCCTATATTTACATCAAGGAGCGCGATTTTTCAACTAATTCATCACGTCAAGTATACCTTTAACTACGCCTTCCATGACTCTTTCAATTAACCTCAATTCATTTTCGCCGATCGACTCATCCAACAGCATTGACTGAATTCGCTGTCTGTCAGCGCGAGTCAGTTCGCCCGCAGAAAATATTTGGTCAACTATTTGTTCAGTTAAAAATGGAAAATTTTGAGTTTGCATGGTTGGTCTCTAAAAGAATAAATATTTTGTTTTTAATTTCGTTAGAGGAGCCAGTTATTTCGTGGTGTTTTACCGTTTTATCAAAAATTGTCCCAATCGTATAATGCAGAAGGCTATTTTGTCAAGACACCTGCGACAGATAAATATAAAATCTGCATGGTATTTCCGACATTCTGGCAATGGGTGGTTTGGGAGTGCGATCGAATGAGGAAGGCAGATTCACACCCAGGGGGCTAACCCGCGGTGTCCGTAAGCGCGATCGACCTTTTTAAGTTTATTGGCACTTTCGCGGAACATTACAGCTCAAAAAAAAATCTCAAGTACAATATAAGCTGTCGCATATTTAAATTGGAAATTCGGGACGGGCGAGACGCCCATCCCACAATAGTTTGATTGATTTTTGACACACAATTTAAATGTAGAACAGCTTATCAACTGCCAACTGTCAACTGTCAACTGTCAACTGATTAATGACTTATTTACGCTCTGTTATAATTTTGACATTAGGTTTTTGGCTGCTACCACTAGCAGTGCGATCGCAATCTGTCGTTCCAGCAAATGACGGCACAAATACTGTTGTCAATCAGGAGCAAAATCGCACAGACATTAGTGGCGGACAATTGTCGGGAAACGGCGCAAATTTGTTTCATAGCTTCAGCCAATTTAATCTTAGCGAAGGTCAAATTGCGAACTTTTTAACTAATCCAAATATTCAAAATATCTTAGGGCGGATTTCCGGCGCAGATGTTTCAATCATTAACGGTTTGATTTCTGTAAGCGGCGGTAACTCGAATTTATTCCTGATGAATCCGGCGGGAATTGTCTTCGGTCAAAATGCTAGATTGAACGTGCCGGGGTCTTTTTTCGCCACAACTGCTACGGGGATTGGTTTCGGCGATCGTTGGTTGAATGCTAGCGGAATTAATGATTACAAAGCTTTAGTGGGAAATCCTAATCAATTTAATTTTAACAACTCACAAATTGGGACAATTGTCAATGCCGGAAACTTAGCGGTTGGCAGCGGGCAAAATTTAACTTTGCTGGGTGGCACAGTCATTAATACTGGGCAATTGTCCGCGCCGGCAGGTCAAATTACAGTGGCGGCTGTTCCCGGACAAAATGCAGGTCGCATCAGTCAAGTTGGGAATTTGTTGAGTTTAGAAATTACTCCCTCTTTGCTATCAGGAAAATCGACTATCGCCTCAGTTGGTTTGCCTCAGTTGCTGACAGGGCCGGGGGTAGCGTCAGCCACAGGTTTAACGACGAACGAAGCGGGTCAATTGGTGCTAACTGGCGGCGAAACAGTGCAGGTAAATGCCGGAAGTGCGATCGTCTCGGGTACTGTAAATGTATTTGCCCCGGATGGAATTGCTGGCGGCACAGTCAATATTTTAGGGGAAAAAGTCGGACTGTTCGGCGCAAATATCAATGCTTCGGGGACTAACGGCGGAGGTACTGTGCGCGTCGGAGGTGGCGGGCGGGGGATGGAACCCGTGCCAAATTCACTGGTGACTTATGTTAGTCCTGATTCGACGATCGCAGTAAACGCGATCGAGCGCGGCAATGGCGGCACTGCGGTAATTTGGGCAGACAATATAACTCGCTTCTTCGGCAATATTACTGCTCGCGGGGGCACAGCAGCAGGTAACGGCGGACAAGTAGAAGTTTCCGGCAAAAGTTCTTTGATTTTCCAAGGAGAGGTCGATACCCGCGCAACTAACGGTGCGATCGGCACTTTGTGGCTCGATCCGGCAAATATTGCGATCGTCAGTGGTAATGACGACACCAGCGCGCGATCGACCGCCGAGACACTCGCACCGGCAGCAGAACCCACTGAAACCTCGATGATCTCAGACGTGCAGTTGGAACAGATGGCGGCCAGAAGCAACGTGGTTCTAGAAACCCCCGGCGACATCACCCTCCAAGACTTGCCCGATAACAAACTTTCACTGCAAGCGAGAACCGGAGACACCGTGACATTCCGATCGGGCGGAGTGTTTGTTGTCAATGACGCCAAGGATTTAATCGAGACTCAAGGCGGCAACATCAACATTTTTGCCAGCAGCATTTCTCTGGGCGGACTCAATGCTAAC
>PVWI01000216.1 GCA_003003725.1 filamentous cyanobacterium Phorm 6
CCCCCCTTCTTAAGGGGGGAGCAAGATGTTCTCAAAGTCCCCCTTCTTAAGGGGGATTTAGGGGGATCGGATTTAGGTGCATCTGAGCGTTATGTGGAATGGCGCGAGGGGAAAACAGCGGATATTGACAAATGCCTGACTTTGGCTGAAATTTTCGGACTGCGATTCAAACAGTGCCGCCTAGTCGTGCTTTCCGCCTGCGAAACCGCGCTAATCGATACGCAGAATCGCTCCGATTATATTGGATTACCGACGGGATTTCTCTACGCGGGAGCAATGGGAACTTTGGCCAGTCTTTGGGCTGTGAATGACCTCTCGACTGCCTTGATGATGGTAAAATTTTATGAGGTACTAAAACCTGGAGTTAGCATTGGTCAAGCGCTCCATGATACCCAGCGCTGGTTTAAGTCTGCTACTACTTCAGATTTGCTAGAATGGGTGAAAGGTTCGGATAGTTTCGATGCTTCCCAGAAAAAGAAGATACTCAAGGAGTTAGGCGGGTACGATCCAGGTGAAAAACCCTACGGCGATGTTTATCATTGGGGAGCGTTTTGTGCGATCGGCTTATAGTTGGGAGGGCGGGTTTACGAGATTATTAATTTTTGGCAATTATGGTTTGTAAAACCCGCCCCTACAGCACTTGGTATTATGAGACAAGTTACCCCAAAAATCCAGAGAGGAGAGAGATTCCCGCCATGTTTGAACTCAGTGACTTAAAGAAAACCAGAGTTTATCAAGATGTTTTTGCGGAAGGAAAAGCTGAAGCACAAGCTGAAGCTAAACAGCGAGAAAAAGTTGTAATGCTCAGAATGTTTAATCTAGGATTAGCTACAGAAGATATTGCTACATCCTTTGACTTGCCGATAGCTGAAGTAACAGCGATTATCGCCCAAGCTCAATCACAAGAACAATTACAAGCTCAATTACAAGCTCAATTCCAAGCTGAAATTAAACAACGAGAAAAAGCTGCAATCCTCAGAATGTTTAATGTGGGATTAGCAACAGAACAAATTGCTCTATTCTTAGACTTGCCGATAGCTGAAGTAGCAGAGATTGTCACCCAATCTCAACAAGAACAAGCTGAACAAAATTAATCAAAGGGCGGGGGCGGGTTTACGAAATTATTGATTTTTGGCAATTATTGCTGGTAAAACTCGCCCCTACAGCACTTGACATTGTAAATCCTGTGAGGTAAATTTATGAATGAAAATGAAGTCGATATTTTGTCCCAAATCTATGCAGCTATTACCACCGCGCCTGCAATTCTTACTCCCCCATTTGTCGAAGAATTAATCACCAAAATTCTACCCTTGGCAGAATCTGGTGCTGATAATGATACCGTAGAAAATGCTATTAATCTACTCTATCGCCAGTTTAAAGATGTCCGAGACGAAATAAAGGCTCTTAAACGCAAAAATCTCGATGACAAAAAATCCAAAATCATACCAGGCTATGACACGCCCACAAATACCAGTCCTGATATTGATAAGGAACTTAAAAGACTGGAAGAAAAACTCAAACAACGCATAGACAAAAATTCAATTACGCCCGCCTCAGATGCTAAAAATTAACCATCCCCAAGTCTATATCTATAGCTACCAACTCAGCCGTGAAAGCAAAGCCGAAGTTAACTCTATCTGGACTTGGGCAAATAATCTATGGCAACACTTTAGCCCCGAAGCAACCCCGATTCCCTCAAAAGAAAATCTCAGTGATTCCCTCAGTGAACCGAAAAAATTTTCGCATTCAAATAAAATCGATGGTTCATTCAAATTTTGCCGTCTGGACGATAGCGAAGGTATTTTAGCGAGAATTGGCTGTCCAGAAATTAAGGAGAACAAAGATATAGAAATCACAGAATTAAAACAATTTAATGTTAATAATTTTCTCCTTGCTGATAGTCATGAAAATTGGCTAGGGCAAACTATTTTTATTACCTACAAATCAGAAAATTATCAGCAGCCAAGTAAAAATTATTTCCGCAAAGTTGCAGATGAATGTTTAGAGAATATCTTCCCAGAAGCATCTGTATATCCATCTTTTTACCGTGCTACTGAGTTATTCGATTCTCCGATGTTTGAGTATAGTTATCCCAAAAGTAAATTACAGGTGTTTGTTTATCTGATTGATGATAATATTGAAGAAAAACTAGGGGAGATTATTCAACCTTTATTTGAACTATTTTATCACCGTCATAAAATCACCCAAGCTTTTATTGATAGTCGCAAAACTTATGAGTTCCTTCGTAAATTATATGCAGAAATTGATAAAACAATCACAAACCTAGAAACAGCAATCACAGAACTAACTCGGATTGAATGCCCAACTGAGGTTAATCCTCAGAAAAGTGTTAATATAGATGAATCTTTAAAATATCTAAAAACCAAACTCAAAAAAATACTTCAAGAAAGCTTGGATTATGAAAGAGCATTACAGCTTCTAGAAGATCGAAATAATACGATTAGTATTCATGTTTATGGTTATCAACAAAAGCTCTCTGAAATTTGTGAAATATGCCAATTAACAACTAATGATTTAACAACATTCACATTTTTTATTGAGAGAAATTCTCCGTATTTTCAAGAACAAATTAAGGGCGATTTAGGCTATTTCAAACATGGCACTGATTTGATTAAGATTGCGGTGGAGTTGGTGGGAGGGATTGTCGATATTGAACAAGCAGAATGCGATCGCTCCTTAGAAAGAAAAATTGAAATATTAGGTGCTGGCTTGGGGGCTGGAGGGATTGTGGTGTCTGCTGTTTCTGCTTATGTTGAGACACCGCTAGTGTTCAGGATACCTCAAGCGGGCGATCGCATTCATCCTGCCACAATTAGCCTATTATGGAGTCTCCTAGCTGTGGTAATTGTGGCTGGAGTTGTTGGTTTGATTAATGGGACATGGAAAATCAATGGTAGATTGAGATTGTTTGGCCGTAAATCCGCTTCACAATTACCCGATTCCCCAAGTCAACCAGTTAATGATATCTTGCGGGAGGTGGAAGAAGTGCGCGATGCGAGATAGGGCGATTGAAATCGCGAACAAAAAACCCGGCGGTTGAAACCGCGGCTACACAAACGATGTCCGCCTCCGCGGACTAAGATATGATATGATTCAAAAGTGTTGAAATCCCCGATCGAGCTTTAAGACAATATCGGGATAAATACCGCTGCTATCAGTCAACCAGATATCCGTGTTCTCGGTAGTAATTCCCACAATTGCGGCTCCATTTCCGATTTTTTCTACCAATAACTCAGCATGATCCATTGGCAAAAACAGCACTAACTCGAAGTCTTCACCGCCGTACAATGCCCAATCTAAAGCTGTTTCAGGTGATACAAGTTCGCGTAAAATAGGGGAAATTGGGATTTTTTGGCGATCGACTTTTGCGCCAACACCGCTAGCCCGACAAACTTGAATAATCGCATCCGCTAAACCATCGCTACTGTCCATTCCAGCGATGCAAAATTCACCTTCACAACCCAATATCTCCCAAATAACCGGCAAAACATCCAGCCTCGGTTTAGGGCGCTGATGAGCGAGAATTAAAGAAGTTCGATCGCCCTTTTCCAGATTTTGCCCAAATTCAGGATTCAACAGCAACTCCAATCCCGCGCGAGAAGCCCCGTGCACGCCAGTCGCCACAATCGCCCAGCCTGACGATCGCGCATTTGACCGACGAATGGTACGATCGCACTCAACCTCCCCAAAAGCCGTAATCGCCACAGTCACCACGGACGATCGCACAACATCCCCACCTGCGATCGGCGTATGATAAACTTCCAAACAAGCCGTCATCCCCCGATAAAACTCTTCCACCCAATCCACAGCCGTATCCGCAGCCACAGCCAGGGCTACCGTCACCGCCAGAGGTATTGCTCCCATTGCAGCCAGATCCGACAAATTCGCCGCTGCGGCGCGCCAGCCTGCATAATAAGGCCCTGTGGTGCGATCGCTAAAATGCACTCCATCCACCAACATATCTGTAGTGATAGCCAGAGATTTGTGGGGATTTGTAGGGATGACAGCACAATCATCTCCCACTATTTCTGCGGGGCAGAATTTTTGCAATATGGTTAAAAGACCTTGTTCACCGATATCTTTAATTAGCATAATTTTGAATTTATTACAGAATTTTGTAGAATCCCGACTTGTTTAAAAAGTCGGGATTCTAACAGAACTTCTTAGTCCATGCAGGCGGACTTTGTTTGACAAGAAGCGATTTCAATCGCCAATTACTCTAGCGAATCAATCGCCGCTAATTTCCGTTTCCGCTTGAGCACCAGCCCAGCCAGAAAAGCAGCAGAAGTTACGATACCCGCAATTTCCGAAGGTTCAGGAACAGGTTCAGCAGAATCAGCCCGCATCTTAAACGAAAACTTATCGCGATTCGATTCCAACTTAATCGGGAAAGCTAAAGGATTTTTTGGATCAATTGCTGCATCAATACCAGCGACGCGAAATTCCGAGACACCGTAACCGAGTAAAGCCACAAAGTCTACAACTTCATTAGGCTTGAATTTGCCGATTTCCTGGCCGCCAACTAAGACAGAAAAAAGTTCATCGGCATCAATACCGCTGGGTAAACCGAGGATTTTAGTAAATAGCGAGGGTTCACTTGGATTGGGAGTAACGGCTAACGAGCTTTTGTCAACAATACACCCATCACCAGTCCCGCCGCCACCGCCAGAAGCCACATCATCACCTATTTTGAAAGTAAAACCAGCAGATGTCGGCGGATCAAACCAGAGACGATTGGCGACATTACTAAAACTATGCCAACCATCCTCAAAGTTATCAGGTAACAACGGATTTCGCTGAGAAGTACCGCAAATCGGATTCAGCAGAAAACCATGCTGTTTCCCTGTCGCACGGTTAATGCCTTGGCCCACCAGTTGTCCGAGATCGTTAATGCCATTTATTTGTTGTAAAAGCCAGCCAGAATCCGCAGCAATCAGGCTATTGATATCAGCCATATTGCCATCTTCCCAAATAAAACCATGAGCAAGTCCACCATTGCCAGTAGTGTTACCAAAACCGACTACTTGACCTTTATTGTTAATATCAACCGCAGCAGTTTTATTGCCACCGAGAGTACCCAAATCTGTCTTTGTACCATTTGACCACAAAGTAGCGCGCTCTTGCTGAGTGATATTATTTGCAGAAATACCAACCGCCTGTCCAGAATCATTGATATCATAAGCTGTACTACCGTTAAATCCTGGAAGAGTTCCCAAGTCAATCATCTGGCCATTTTCCCACAGGAAAGCATGAGTTACGCCCAAAGCCAGGCCCGAATAACCAACTACTTGCCCTTGATTGTTGATACCCTGAGCTCCTCCATTGAAACCAAGAGTACCGAGATCAATCATCTCGCCGTTTTGCCACAAAAAGGGATTAAATTTCTCTGGTGTAGTCCTAAACCAACCAACTATTTGTCCAGCCTCATTGATGTCACTAGCCAGACTGCTGATACCACTAGGATAACGGAGGTCAGTCCTTTGACCGTTTTCCCAGACGTAGGCATTATCTGTCCAATTTTCACTCAGATAACGACCTACAACTTGACCAGAATTATTCATTTGGTAAGCCCAAGTGCTATCTTTAACCTCAGTCAACTGACCGTCTTCCCATATCCAACCAACACCTTTTTGACCAACTACCACTTGTCCGAGATTGTTGATACCACTGGCATTACCTTCGCCGAGGTCGGTAATCGCATAGGAAGCGAAACCAGTATGCAGACTGGCGGCGTTGACAGGCTCAACTGCCGTAAATCCCAATACTGTAAAAGCAGTCAACGACAGACAATTTTGAACAAACCCTCTCAGGGCAGTTTGTTCAAGCGTTTTTGTGAATTTTTTCATGTGCACCTCAGATTTTGTCATCAAGTTGGTCTAGCCCTTTTGGGGAGTATAGAACGAGTTCCCTGTATATTTATCTGAGGTGCGATCGAGATTTTATGCAAAGACACGGAATTTGTTACAAAACTTTACGTTATCCAGCAAAAAGATTAACTGTTAACTGTTAACTGTCAACTGTCAACTGTCAACTGTCAACTGCTTTACCATTCCTTACTCGAACTCGGCGGCAAGCGTAACCTGGGAAATCTGTAAAAAGTATCTCCTTCATCATCCACATCTAAAATCGCCGAAAAAATCTTCACTTGTCGGTCTAAATACTGCTGAGCAACTTCAGCCTCCACCCTAGCGCTAGCAGCCAGTTGAATTAGCGAAATTTGACTATTTTGATTTTCCAATAACTGATAAAATGCCTCATCTAACCGTCTTTTTTGCTTGTTTTCATTCAGATTATTTGTAATAAATAAACCAACAACTCCACTCATACCAATTACTAATAAAAATTCTAAAATTGCCATATTTTTAATAAAATTGTTTATTTCAATAACGCTATAAAAAAATATTCTTTCAGCCCGCATCTGCGGGCTTTGTTTGTGTAGACGCGATTTCAATCGCCTTCACTCTCGCCGTCATTTCAGCCCGCAGAGGCGGGCTTTGTTTGTGTGGACGAGATTTCAATCGCCTGCACTCTCGGCATTAATTAAACTTGAGGTTTTACCAAATTTTCCATCCCTTTAATTACCTTAGCAGATATAATCTTGTCTCCCTGCTTCAGTTGACCCAAAACTTCTTTTCCCTCAATCATGTAACCAAAAACAGTATAACGACCGTCCAACAAATTCAGACCAGCGGGCGTTAGTTCTGGCTCAAATAAGAAAAAGAAAAACTGCGAAGAAGCGCTATCAGGGTCAGTTTCAGTACGGGCCATCGCCACAGTACCGTAAGCCGAAAAAGGCAAAACAGGCTCGTCTCGATAACGCCCTGCATCTTCTAGGGTAATGCCGTAGACAGGTTCCTTGTCGTCCCTGACTAGCACTTCTAGTGGCACATTCCGGTATTTGCCAGTAGCAGGGTCAATAAAACCAATATCCTTGCCTTCGGGGTCTCCTGTTTGTAGTACGTAGGATTCTTCCGATCGAATAAATGGTAAGCCATTATAGAAACCTCGATCGACCAAATCCACAAAATTACCAGCAGTCACCGGCGCACTGTAGCCATCAAGCACAACCGTAATTTGCCCTTTGTCCGTTTCCAAAGCCACCGTAGCGCGACCTTTCAGTTGAGGCAGATTATCATACTTTGCCGGGACTTCAAACGGAAACTTGGTCACCATCAACTCTTCGATTTCGCCAACCGAATCGAGTATTTTGGCTTTCAAATCAATCACTTTTTCCCTGTCTTTAGTCTCAACAGCTTTTTCCAGTTCAGCAATTCCCTCCTTGACTCGTACAACTAACGCCTCAGCTTCCGGCTTTTTCGCATCGGGAATACTGACTAAAATGTCAGACTCCCGCAGATTTAGAATTCTCGAAGCCTTACTGACATCACTGCTAATCGGCCCCCAACGTTTAGAACGTATGTGGTTGCCAATATCTTCGAGACTGATTTGCAACTGTCGCACAGTCTGATTGTCAAGAGGTAGAGCAAAGCGTAGCAACGCCCGGCCGTCCGTAATCGCATTTCCCGCAGGCATACTGCTGCTAGGGCGTTTGGCATGGGATACCGAACTGAAACTCAGGGAAAGGGTGAAGAGGAGGAGTGCTAAGACGCCGGTTTTGACCCAGCGCTTGCACGTATCGATCGAGAAATTAGACCAATGCAGCATAAGTTTAAGTTTTATTACCGTTATTATCTTCCCACAGCGCGCGATCGCCCTCTAAGCTGCCTTAGCAGAAGAATGTCTCGATATTTTGCGTTCTATCTAAAACTCCCTTTCAACGGTAAAATAAAATGCCAATTGCTTTTTGATGCCGTCAGCTAGACTGCGGCTTTAAGCTGACTGTAGTTCCCCCGTGCCGCTTGGCGACGGGATTGCCCGCAAAAATTTATATGCTCTCTAGTAACGACTTTCGACCAGGTGTTTCAATTGAATGGAATGGCGGCGTGTGGCGGGTGATTGACTTCCTCCACGTCAAGCCAGGAAAAGGCTCGGCTTTTGTGCGGACAAAACTCAAAAACGTTCAAACCGGAAGCGTAGTAGAGAACACCTTCCGGGCTGGCGAGACTCTGCCTCAAGCCAATCTCGAAAAGAGCGCCATGCAGCATACCTATAAAGAAGGCGACCAGTTTGTCTTTATGGATATGGAAACTTACGAGGAAAGTAACCTCACAGCCAAGCAAATAGGCGATCGTGTCAAATACCTCACTGAAGGGATGGAGGTCAACATCCTGCGCTGGAACGACCAAATCATGGAAGTGGAACTTCCCAACTCTGTTGTCTTGGAAGTGATACAAACCGATCCAGGAGTCAAAGGAGATACCGCTACGGGTGGCAGTAAACCCGCCATCCTCTCCACCGGGGCTCAGATCATGGTACCCCTATTTATTTCCATTGGAGAACGGATTCGGATTGATACTCGTGAAGACAAGTATCTTGGACGAGAATAAACACTCTTGGCAGGAGTTATGAGTTGTGAGCTATGGGTTTTGAGTTGGGAATTAACTCAAAACTCAGCACTCAAAGCTTAAAACTATCTCTTTGCCTCCTAAATCGGTGGAGTACCGCCACTGCGCCCAATTCCCAATTCCCAATTCCCAATTCCCAATTCCCAATTCTTAATTACCCTTGAATCTGCTGTGCAATTAGACTTAAACCAGCTTTGCGAACTGCTAACTGTTTTAGACAAAACTGGCATTTCGGAACTGACGTTAAAAAGTGGAGAGCTTGAACTGACAGTACGCAAAGGCATTCTGGCAAACTCACCAGATGCTGCTGCTGCGCTCCCTGCAACAGTGACAGTCGCTCCGACGATCGCCCTGGATGCTGATCCTAGCCCCACTGCCGCGTCACTGGATGCTGCCCCGCAAAATTTAGGAGCGGCTCTGCCCCAGGCCCCTGCCACAGCCCCTGCGGCTCTTCCTGCTGCCGTGCCTGCTCCTGTCGATACCAAATGGGTGCCAATTATCTCACCGATGGTAGGAACCTTTTATCGCGCTGCTGCTCCCGATGAGCCACCTTTTGTCAGTGTGGGCGATCGAATCAGCGTCAGCCAGACAGTCTGTATTATCGAAGCGATGAAGCTGATGAACGAGATAGATGCCGATGAAGTGTCCGGTCAAGTGATGGAAATTTCAGTTCAAAATGGCGAACCTGTCGAATACGGTCAAATCTTGATGAGAATTAATCCGGATTGAAGGATTACTTTATTGTTATGGACAGAATAAATGCTAATATTTCGAGATCACTTCTCTCCGGTGAGTTTGATGAAGTCATCCCAGCCTGTCCCGCAAGAGGTTGTGCAACAAGTTGCTGAATATTTCAGTATTTTGAGCGAGCCAATGCGTTTACGAATTTTGAACTTGCTTCGCGACGGCGAAAAATGCGTGCAAGAGTTGGTGGAAGCTACTCAAACAAGTCAAGCCAATGTTTCTAAGCACCTGAAACTCATGCTGCAAGCTGGTATCCTTACTCGCCGGAGTGAAGGCACTTCAGCCTATTATAAGGTGCAAGACGAGTTAATTTTCGAGCTGTGTAATATGGTGTGCGATCGGCTTGCCACCCGGATCGAACAGCAAGCCCTCCACTTTCGGGCATTTAGCCTGACTACCAAGCACTGAGAATTCGTCATTCGTCAGTAGTCATTTGTCATTAGTCGCGAGTCATATCAAATCCGGTAATTACGGAATTATACCCTTATTGCGAACACGACGATCGCGATTAACACTCTCGCTCAGCCTCCTGCTCGCACTGCATTCCGAAAATTATGATTCCGATGCAAAGGTCAACGATATTATCACTGACCTATCCCTAATTTCTGCCTTCAGACTAATGACTAATGACTGTTAATTGCTAAAGCGGAAAATTTTTGTCAAAACTTTGGCGGGTACTCGGCTGAGCCACCTCCAAACCTTCGCCGCCCAAAAGTTCCAAAGGCTTGCCTTCCACCGAAATCCAAACCTTGGTATTCGGTTTTAAACTTGTAGCCGTATAGATAACTTGCCCTAACCGGCTCGTCATTGAACTGCTGCCTCCCCCCGAAGTAAATTCACGCGACAAATCGACATAAACTCCCTCACTCTTGACATTCAAACTACGGAGTTTTGTCCCCTGCGGAATTTCGCTGGAAACACTTGCATCCTTCGGCCCAGCCAACAAACTGTTAAAAGCAACTTGTAAAACTGCATCAGGGTTGTCAGCTTGTTTGACAGCTACTTTTGTAGGAACTGCCTCAAATTTGCCGATCGCACCTTTAATCCAGTAGACTTGCACCGTCAGGGTGTCAGTCTGCTGCAAAGGCTTGGGCTGCGGCGACTTTGGCACCAGAGCCTGTGGCACTTGGGCCTGTGGCACTTGGACAGGAGTTGGAGGGGGCACCGGGATAATTACAGCAGGAGATTCCGCAGGACTTGGGGACAGCGCCGGAGCTGTAGTCGGAGCGGCAGACTGCGTATCTGCGGTTTGCGAACGATTCGCCGTCCACCAGGCAAGGCCCCCTCCCGTCACTAAAGCCAGCCCGCAAACACCGGCAATAACGGCAGTTGTGGAGACGCGGCGTTTTTCTTGTCCATCTTTCATAATGCAAATCCTCGTTACAGATAGAGCGCTTGGGACGGTGAGGAGCGACTCCCGATCAGCTACATTTGTCTATGGTGAGATTCTGGAATTGAGAAAATTGCATTGCTGCTAGCGAACACTTTACGGCAAGCCCAACATATTCTGAATCCGACTATGGGCATCCTAGACCATAATATGATATCTCGCGCGTGGAGTATGTGACATTTATCTTGATCGGCCTAGTCGCTATATTCTATAGTAGTCATAAAAAATTCAAGCATGGAAGAAAGTTCGGCAACAAAGCGGGCGATCAGGATTTGACGGATTTAACGGATAGAAAGAAGAAGGATGTCTAGAAAAACCTTTTTTTCGCAAACAAAAAGCGCCCCTATTTCTAGGAGCGCTTTTTATCAATCTAAGGTTAAGAATTAACCGTTGATAGAAGGAGCAACCAATGCAACTGGTGTGGTTTCGCCAGCGGCCAAGTCGAGCGGGAAGTTGTGAGCATTGCGCTCGTGCATTACTTCCATACCCAAGTTAGCGCGGTTGATAACATCAGCCCAGGTATTGATGACGCGACCTTG
>PVWI01000217.1 GCA_003003725.1 filamentous cyanobacterium Phorm 6
TTGTTCGCCCGTAGCTTCAGCCTGTTGCAATCCGCCCTTCGACGTAGCAAGTTTGGCTTGAGCGGTGGTGATACCTTCCTGCGCTACAGCGACTTTAGCTTGCGCGGTGGCGATGCCAACTTGGGCCCGCGCTACTTGAGCTTCAGCTTGTTTGACGCCTTCTTGAGCTTGGGCGACTGCTGCTTGGGCTGCGGTTACGCCTTCTTTGGCTTGGGCTAAACGCGCTCTAGCTTGGGCAATTCCTTGTTGGGCGGCGGTGGTTTGGGCTTGGGCTACTTGGTAGGCGGCTTTCGATGCGTCTAATTGCTGGCGGGCGATCGCCCCTTCTTGCTGCAAGCTTTCGTAACGTTTATAATCAGCTTGCGTTTTCACAAGATTAGCTCGTGCTTGCACTAGCTGAGCTTCTGCTGCGGCAATTCCGGCTTCGGCTTCCGTCACTTTGGCTTGCGCTTGCGGAATTCCGGCTTGGGCTTGGGCGACTTTGGCGATGGCTGCGGGCACGCCAGCTTCGGCTTCGGCGACTGTGGCTTCTGCCGCGGGTACGCCTTGTTGGGCTTCTCTAATTGCTGCTTGGGCGGTAGAAATCGCAGCATTCGCACCGCCGATATCTCCTTCGGCTTGGGCTGTTTTGCCTTGGCTGGTTTGAGAGGCTAGGGAAATATTAGCTTGCGCTGCTTCGGCTTGGCGGCGGGCGTTTTCTAAGGCTGCTTGGGCTTGTTGGACTTTAACTTGGTAGTCGCGGGGGTCGAGTTTGAGCAGCAGTTGTCCGGCTTTTACTTGTTGGTTGTCTTGTACTAAGACTTCGCCGACAGTACCGTTGACGCGGCTGCTGATTTGGTGGATGTGTCCGGCTACTGTGGCGTTTTCGGTTTCTTGGTGGATTGAGCTGTATTGCCAGTAATGGTAGCCGAAGCTGCCTGCGACGATCGCCCCTAGGCCCAGCGCTGCGAAAATCAGCGGTTTCTTGGACTTTTTCTTTGGTGTTTCAGCCACCGGCGGGGCTGCTTGGATTTCTGTTTCGACGCCTGTTTGGACATCGGCGGGGACACTGATTTCTGTCTCTGGGGCGGGGATTACTGGTAGGCTTTTAGCGATTGTGTTGTCGTTGTCGATCGGCTTTTCTATTTCTAATAGCCCCAATGCTTGGCGATTGCCGTTACCGTTGAATTCTGCTGGGTTGGTTTGGTTGGTGGGTTTCATGGTAGTTGACTCCTGGGATTTTAATAAAATGTCGTTTGGTTAGAGTGCGTAGTATTTATTTATTAAGACTGCTGTTTTTAAGAGTGCGTAGTATTTTGCGGTTATTTGTAATGTAGTAGAGGTAGATGCTGCTCTGCTTCTTCCGTGAGAGTGATTTGTCGGTTTAGGAAAGATTGACGATCGCCCGATCGATCAATTCTGAGAAGCGTTCTCGATCGGCGTGAGAAATTCCAGTCATTGACTTTTCTCTGATATCTGCTACTAGCGGCGGCAGCACGTCTTGCAGTTCCCTACCTGCATCCGTCAGCCAAATTCGCCAGATCCGTCGATCGCGGTTGTCTCTCTCCCGGCGGACTAAATCTCTTTCTTCCATGCGATCGATCACGCCTGTCAGCGTACCGCCTACCTGTTGCAGTTTGTCGCCAATGCTGGAAGTTGCTAAACCGTCTTCTTGCCACAAGCAGCACAGCACCAGCCAGTGAAAAGGTGTGAGTCCAAAGGGTTCCAGTCTTTCTTGCAGCTTGCGAGTGCCTAGCTGTGCCAGCAGTTTGATGCGGTAGCCGAGGCTGTGGGGGGCGAGAACGTCGTGCCACTGAGCTAGATTTATGCGATCGACAGTGGATGTAGTAACCATCTGTTTATTAGTTAGCGTTCGTACTATTAGTGTAAGGGGTATCTTGGGAGTTGTCAAGGGCGATCGGCAAGTTTTTGGTGAAGCTAATGCCCCAGTGACGGATGTCCTTCTGGGAAAGTGTGTTTACAAATCTTAATTGTTCTTAAACTAGAAAGGGTAAATCTAGTTTGCGATCAGAATTTATGTTGCTTCCAGCCGATCGACGTACCAAGTTAGACGACACCGACGATACAGTGTTCTATTCCTCACCTCGGTTTGTGACTCATGTAGATGACGGGTTTATTCAGCAACTAACCGATTTGTATCGGGAACGGCTGAAACCGAATACTCGGATTTTTGATATGATGAGCAGTTGGGTTTCTCACTTCCCCGACGAGATGCAATTTGCCCATGTCGAAGGACACGGGATGAATCAAGAGGAGTTGGCAAAGAATCGCAGACTGAATCATTATTTTGTACAGAATTTGAACGCAAATCCTAAATTGCCGCTGCCGGATGCAGAGTTTGACGCTGTTGTCAACTGTGTTTCGGTACAGTATTTGCAACACCCGGATGCGATTTTTGCCGAGATTCACCGCATTTTAAAGCCTGGTGGCGTAGCAATTATGAGCTTTTCCAACCGGATGTTTTATCAAAAAGCCATTGCGGCTTGGCGGGAAGGTTCGGAGGGCGATCGGGTAGAATTAGTCAAGGGTTACTTTGATTCTGTCAAAGGAGCGAATATACCCGGATTTAGCCAGCCCGAAGTAATTGTTCGCAAGCCTAACTTGCCGAGTTTTATGCAAATGCTGCGAATAGGAAGTGGCGATCCGTTTTATGCAGTAGTTGCTTATCGCCAAAGTTAAGATTTTTTTTAAGGTTTGTAGTGAGGACTTTAGTCCGCTGATTTTTATAAAGACTTTAGTCCTTACTACAAACCGATCGAAAGCTCCGCTCTTTTAAGTTAGGATATATTTAACAGTTGCTTCTAAAATATGGAAAACCAACTTTTGCAGCGCATCACACTAGATCCGAATATCTGTCACGGAAAACCCTGTATTCGCGGTCTCCGATATCCAGTAGAGTTGATTCTTGAATTACTCAGTTCAGGTATGAATTTTCAAGAAATCATAGATGATTATGACGATTTAGAGCATGAGGATATTCTAGCTGCTTTGCTTTTTGCAGCGCGGCTGACTCAAGTAAAAAGCATATATCGAGTATTAGTGTAATGAAGTTTTTGGTAGATGCACAATTACCAGTACGTCTGGCGCGCGTTCTGCAATCTGTTGGTCACGATACTATTCATACTAAGGATTTACCTCGACAAAACGCAACTCCCGATTCAGAAATCAACTTGCTTTCAATCCAAGAAAGCAGAATTGTTATCACTAAAGATAGAGATTTTCTCGATTCATTTATGATTAACCAGCAACCTGACAAGCTATTGATATTGACGACAGGAAACATAAATAACAACCAACTTCTCGACTTATTTATGAATAATTTGCCGCAGTTAGCTGAACTATTTCAGCAACATTCATTGATCGAACTGAATCGCGATACAATTGTAGTTCATCAGTAATAATCAAACAGGTAAAACCTTGATATGAAACCATATCAGCAAATCGCGATCGATGAATGCGGCGAACCTTTAGTGCCAATTCCACCAGAACATTTTGCCTTTGAAACGCCGCACCCTTATCAAAAGTTGGGTGCTCCGTATCACAACAGCAAAGCAGATTCGCCTTACTATTTGCGACAAGGAGTTGTCAATAGTTTAATAAAAGCTAAAAGCCAACTACAGCATAATTATAAAAATTGGAAAATTCTGATATTTGATGCTTACCGGCCCGTGGAAGTCCAGCAATTTATGGTAGATTATACTTTTAATCAAATTGCCGTAGCTCAAGGCTGCGAATTTCCGGTTTCCGAAGACAAACGGCAAGTAATTATAGAACACGTATATCAATTTTGGGCCGTGCCGAGCCTCGATCGCACTACGCCTCCTCCTCACAGTACCGGTGCAGCTTTAGATGTAACTTTGGTGGATGAAAATCATCGCCAAATTGATATGGGTTCTCCGATTGATGAAATATCGGAACGTTCTTATCCTGATTATTTTGGTAATAGCAAGGAGCCTCACAAACAGCAATATCACCTGCACAGAAAAATATTAAAAGATGCTATGATGTCTGCTGGTTTTCAGCAGCATCCTAACGAGTGGTGGCATTTTTCTATTGGCGATCAGATGTGGGCTTGGTTGACAAATAACAAGAATAGTGGTAATCAAGTTATCGCTCGATACGGCCGCTATTAAAAGGGTACACAATTAAATCTGGACTTGGGGCATCGCCACAAAAGAGAAACCGGGTTTCTTGACAAAAAATCTACGCTTTTAGGCGCTGACGGCGACAAGAAACCCGGTTTCTTAAACTCTGTGCGTAAGTCATATAAATGTAGGGTGCGCACTGCGCACCTTACTAAATTGCTGAAACCCTTGCTTTTCTTCCTTCTTCCTTCTTCCTTCTTCCTTCTTCCTTCTTCCTTCTTCCTTCTTCCTTCTTCGAGGCTATTGCCAGCGGGGTAACGGTGCTTTAAAATTAATGAGAGCGAACAAGTGTAGGCAAATCAAGCTAGCACTGCAAACCCTAAAGGATAACTTAGATTTCACCCAATGAAAGCACTCATCCTCTCTGGCGGCAAAGGAACACGCTTGCGTCCCCTCACCTATACGGGTGCTAAGCAGTTGGTTCCTGTGGCAAATAAGCCGATACTGTGGTACGGAATTGAAGGAATTGTGGCGGCTGGGATTACGGATATTGGGATTATTATTAGTCCTGAAACTGGCGAAGAGGTGAAGGTAAAAACTGGAGATGGATCTCGCTTCGGTGCAAAAATTACTTATATTTTGCAAAATGAGCCGGCGGGACTTGCTCATGCGGTGAAAATTGCTAGACCATTTTTGGGCGATTCTCCGTTTATCATGTATTTAGGAGATAACTTAATTCAAAATCAGTTAGATCCGTTTTTAGAGATTTTTAACAAGCAAAAACTAGACGCTCTAATCTTGCTTCGCCCAGTGCCAAATCCCTCGGCTTTTGGTGTTGCCAAAGTTGATGAAAATGGGCGAGTATTACAGTTAGTAGAAAAACCAAAAGTTCCGCCATCGAATTTAGCACTGGTGGGGATTTACTTTTTTGCTCCTAGTATCCACGAGGCGATCGATCAAATTCAACCTTCGCCCCGCGGTGAACTCGAAATTACCGATGCCATTCAACAGTTGATCAATCAGAAAAAACACGTAGAAGCCTGCAATTTAGAGGGTTGGTGGTTGGATACGGGGAAAAAAGATGATTTGCTGAGTGCCAACCAAATCATTTTAGATAGTATCGTAGCTTCAACTGAATTAAAAGTAGACGCTACAAGCCAAATTATCGGGCGAGTGCAAGTAGGCGAAGGAACGGAAATTATTAATTCTAAAGTTCGCGGGCCAGTGGTAATTGGGGAAAATTGCCGCATTGAAAATTCCTTTATTGGGCCTTACAGCAGTATTGCCGATCGCGTAACGATGATTGATGCTGATATCGAACATAGTGTAATATTGCAAGGGGCGAAAATAGTTGGCATTCACCAG
Source organism: filamentous cyanobacterium Phorm 6 (assembly GCA_003003725.1). Lineage (GTDB taxonomy): Bacteria > Cyanobacteriota > Cyanobacteriia > Cyanobacteriales > Microcoleaceae > Microcoleus. The sequence continues at coordinate 5,451 of PVWI01000217.1, forward strand.
CGAATTGTTGACAGTGTGATCGGGCAGCGGGCTCAAATCACGAATGCGCCGCCGCGTCCGAAAGCTCTGCGGTTTATGATTGGTGATGACAGTCAAATTGAGTTAGTTTAAGTTGAGATTTGCACTATTCTCGTAGGGGTAATTTACCAGATGGTGCGCGTTGCTACGTCTACGAGATGGTGCGCCTCTGCGAACCTATAAATTAAAAGGAGGCGGAAGATTGCAGTACGAAGAAATACCAACTCAACAAATTATAGATAAATTGCGGCAAACTTTGGAGCCGCGAATTGGTATTGCTGATTCGCTGCTGTCGGAAAGAGTAAATAGTGCAGCCCAAAATGAAGATGACGAAGACATTGCCCTTCTCAAAGCTGGCTTTGACATTTATAACATTCCAATTACATCTTACCAAAGGCGGCTAGGTTCCGTAGTAATTGCCGTTAGAAAAATCGTCCGAAAATTGCTCAAGCCGATACTAGACAGACAAGTAATTTACAACTTTGCTAATACCCGTGTTGTGCAAACCTTGAGCATACAGTTGCAAAAATTGCAAGAAAATCAACAAACTCTAGAGAGAAAACTTACATCGGAATTAAGTGGCGGATCTCCCGAAGTGACAGTGCAGCTTGAGACTCAACAAAGGGCGATCGCAAGTTTTCAGTCAGAAATAGAGCAAATCAAAGCAGTCCAGCAGCAACATACTGCTATTTTAGAAGAGATTAGCGCTCAATTGGGCGATAGACCGCAATCAAACATCAAAAATGACCCAAAATAATTTGGTCACAAGCCCCGTATTTATTCGCGAGAGCAATGCTTCAATCAAAAATTGAAAATTATTCAATTCTTCAATCAAAAATCTAAAATCCAAAATCCAAAATCGAATGACCACACTGCCAATATGTTCGTTAATTATAGTCAACTATAACGGTCTGCGCCACACCAAAGATTGCTTAAAATCTCTACAAAAACTTGCGTATCCAGAATCACAACTTGATTTAATTGTAATTGATAATTGCTCTCAAGACGATTCGGTTAATGCTTTACGCGAACTGTTCCCAAAAGTTCGTATATTTGTGAATACCGCCAACAATTTCGCTAAAGCCCTCAACCTCGGCATCAGCGAAGCAAAAGGGCAATACATCGGCTTTCTGAATAACGATGCAACCCTTGACAGTCACTGGCTGGAAATATTAGTTAAACGGCTAGAAACTCACAAGCAAGTGGGCGGGAATAGTGGCAAATTACTGTTTAAAGACGGGCGAATTAACAGCGCGGGCATTCAGCAATTACCTAATTTTTATTGGCAAGATGTGGGCTTTGGCGAGAAAGATGCGGGACAGTACGATATTGAACGGGAAGTCGAAGGGCTTTGTTGGGCGGCGGTGCTTTTTCGCAGGGAATGTCTGGAAGATGTCGGGCCGATTGATGAAGATTTTGTGATGTATTTTGAAGATGTAGAGTTTGCCAAACGCTGCCAAAAACGTGGTTGGAAAATGCTTTATACTCCCGCAGCTATCGCCCATCATGAGTATCGAGGTTCGAGTAAAGGTAGCAAACTCACCGAGTATTTCTGCAACCGTAATCGGTTTTTGTATTTGGCGAAACACGAACCTTTGCAATTAGTTAAAGCAATTCATACTTCAGACTTTTTTACTAACAAACAGTACGATTTGCTGTTCGAGAGTTTGTTTGTCGCGATTAAAAAACTGCTAGATTATCAGCCACCGGAAATCGTCGCCACTGTACTGCCGCAGTTGTCGGAAAAGTTGGCGGTGATTTACAGTAGAATGAAGGTCGATCGCATTTTACCTCGATTGCAGGTGGTTAGGGGCGATCGCAAAATGTCGATCGCAATTTACGATCACGGACTGCATTTTATCGGTGGCGGTCAAAAATACGTCGCTACCATCGCCTCGCTGCTGCAAAATGAATTTGATATTACCTTCATCGCCAACAAGCCGATTGCTGTTTCCGACTTAGAATCGTGGTACGGGCTCAACCTTTCTGGATGCAAACTTAAAATTATTCCCTTGGCGTTTTACGACAAACGGGGAATGCAGTGTATTGATTCGAGTATCATCGCGGAGGATATGCAAAACCCCTTCGATGAAATTGCCAGAGAAAGCAAAAATTACGATATTTTCATCAATGCGAATCAACTGGAAAAAGTTAAACCGCTGTCGCCGATATCAGTATTTTTCTGCCATTTTCCCAATACTTTTCGCAACCGTCACTTTGCTGTCGATGACTACACTTTCATTATTGCAAACAGCCAATTTACTGTTAAGTGGCTGGAGAAACGTTGGAATTTGCAGCCAACTTTTATGCTTTATCCGCCCGTAGAAATGGCAACAGCTAAAGTGCCGAAGGAAAAGATAATTTTAGCTGTGGGACAGTTTGAAGCTGGGGGAACAAAAAAGCAAATTGAGTTAATCGAAGCTTTCCGCAGTTTGTTAGCAGATTATCCCGATCAACTTCAAGGATGGCGGCTGATTTTAGCTGGAAGCAGTATTCCCAAAAATCCTTATTTAAAGACGGTTGAGAATTTATTGAAGCAGGATTCAAGGGCGATCGAACTTAAAGTCAATTGTTCTTTAGATGAGGTAAAATTGCTTTATGCTAAAGCGAGCATATTTTGGCATGGCTGCGGTTTAGGTGAAGTCAATCCCCAAAGGTTTGAACATTTTGGGATGGCGACGGTGGAAGCAATGCAAAACAGTTGTGCTCCGATCGCCTTTTGTGGTGGCGGACAACCGGAAATTGTCGAACACGGGCGATCGGGCTTTTTGTTCAATACGGTTGAGGAACTGTGTCGGTATTCGCATCAACTAATTGGTAATCCGGGTTTATTAGCAGAACTTCAAGCTGGTGCACAGCAACGCAGTCAGAACTTTAGACTCGCACCTTTTGAACACAAAGTCAAGAGTTTTTTTGAGATTATTCACCAGGAATATGCTACAATTCGGCTGCCAAATCCAGGCGAGATTGCTCAAATGCTCGATCGACCTTAAGCATACAAATATGGATGCGGTTGACAGTTGACAGTTGACAGTTGACCTCTACCTGAAAGTCCGAGGATTCGAGCAACGAACAGAAACGTAGACGGCGGTTGAAACCGCTTCTTGTCAAACGATGTCCGCCTCCGCGGACTGGAGAAAGAAGATAACATATTTTAACCCCATCCGATCTTCAACCCCTCTCAGCTCGGGTTTTGTTTGTATAGACGCGGTTTCAACCGCCTTGTCTTCTTCCAATTAAAGTTTATTTTTACTCTAACCGTGTCCAATTCCCTGTTAATCAATTTGTCTTTCTTAACTTCCGAACCCACGGGAATCGGAACTTATACGACTAATCTTTTTCCGCAACTGCAACGGCTAAAACCAACATTACTAGCTTCCCAGAAAATAGAAAATTATAATTGCTATCAAATCCCCGAAACTCTGACCCCTGATCGAGGGCCGAAGGGGCAAATTAACAGGCTGCTGTGGACTCAATTTAAATTGCCCCAAATTTACAATAAATTGGAGTCAAGCCTAATCTTTTCGCCAATTCCCGAAGCACCTTTGTATTCAAAATGCCGCTACATTGTTACGGTACACGATTTAATTCCTTTGCGATTTCCGCAAAAATTCTCCCGCTTGACTGCTTATTTTCGCTACTACATACCGCAGGTTTTGCGGCAAGCAGAACACATTATTTGCGATTCTGAAGCAACGGCGACAGATGTTGCTAATTTTTACCAAATTTCGCGTCAAAAAATGACCGCAATTCCCCTAGCTTGCGATAATATTAATTTTAGATATCTCGATTTGCCAGCTAAAAATTATTTTCTTTATACAGGTAGACACGATCCTTACAAAAACTTGGAAAGGTTAATTGCTGCATTTGCGAGTTTAGCCGATCGCACAAACTACGAATTGTGGCTAGCCGGGCCTCCGAATGCTTACACAGCGCAGTCGATCGCCCAAGTTGAACAATTAGGTTTACAATCTTCGGTAAAGTTTCTCGGTTACGTACCCTATTCGGAATTGCCCGTACTGATGAATCAGGCGATCGCCCTAGTATTTCCCACACTCTGGGAAGGCTTTGGCTTGCCAATTTTGGAAGCAATGGCCTGCGGTACACCAGTCATCACTTCCAACCTGTCATCAATGCCAGAAGTAGCCGGAGATGCAGCATTATTAGTCAATCCTTACAGCGTTGGAGAAATTGCCCACGCCATGCAAACAGTAGCCAGAGATTCAAAAGTGCGATCGCACTTAAAAAAAGCTAGTCTAGCGCGATCGGCCGAATTTAGCTGGTACAAAACCGGAACAGCAACCGCCAACATCTTACAACAATATCTTTAACAAATATTACTCGTAAGTTAAGGTTTGTAGTAAGGACTTTAGTCCTTATTCATTTGGAGACAGAGGACTGAAGTCCTCACTACAAACCTAGATAATTTAAAATTGGCAATCCTCATATTATCCCATGCCCAATGCCCAATCCCCAATCTAACTTACTAATTAATCTCTCCTTCCTAATTTCCGAACCAACCGGATTAGCCATCTACGCTAAAAACCTATTTCCCCACCTAAAAACCCTCAACCCAACTTTACTCACCGCCCAAAAATTTCCCAATAATAACTGCTACGAAATCCCCGCAAACCTGACGCCAGAACAAGGAAGCAGAGGACACATCAACCGATTGCTGTGGACACAAACCCAAATCCCCAAAATTTACAAACAGCTAAAATCTAATCTTTTATTTTCCCCAATTCCCGAAGCTCCTTTATTTTCCAATTGTCGCTATATAATTACAGTACACGACTTAATAGCCCTACGATTTCCCCGACGCTTCGATCCGCTGACACCTTATCATAAGTATTACATTCCCCAAGTGTTGCGGCAGGCTGAACATATCATCTGCGATTCCGAATCAACCGCCAATGATCTCATTAATTTTTGCAATATTCCCAGTTCTTTGATTTCGCCAATTTTCCCCGGCTACGATGCCAGTTTTTTTAAGTTTCTAGACTTGCCAACTAGCAATTATTTTCTGTATATGGGCCGCCACAATCCCCATAAAAACGTGCAGCGAGTTGTCGCAGCTTTTGCGGCTTTACCCAATAATTCCGAGTACGAATTGTGGATAACAGGATCGGAAGATAAACGCTATACGCCGCTGCTGAAGGCGCAGGTGCGAGAATTGGGATTGTTCGAGCGCATAAAATTCCTAGATTACCTCCCGGCGACAGACTTACCCAAAGTCATCAACCGGGCGATCGCCCTGGTATTTCCCAGTCTTTGGGAAGGATTCGGTCTCCCTGTCCTCGAAGCAATGGCCTGCGGCACTCCTGTGATCACCTCTAACCTGTCTTCGATGCCTGAAGTGGCTGGGAGTGCAGCATGGTTGGTCAATCCCCACAGCGTCGCGGAAATAGCCGCTGCTATGCAAGAGCTGGCAACGGATGTTAAAGCTCGATCGCACCTAAGAGAGCTCGGTTTGGCTAGGGCAAAACTATTTAGCTGGGAAAAAACGGGCCGGGAAACTGCTGCTATTCTCGATCGATATATCTAATTTTTCTATTCTGACAGCACAGAGAATCGCATTGAGGGTGCGATCGCCTGTCCGTGTCAGCAACCATCTTTCGGGGGCGGGTTTGGTAGGGGCGGGTTCGCCAATATCTATGATTCAGATCCAGGATATGTGTAAAC
>PVWI01000033.1 GCA_003003725.1 filamentous cyanobacterium Phorm 6
GGTTTGCGACAATTGCCGATCGCAGCTTTGCACGATGGGGAGCAATTTCTAATAGAAAAGTACAGCCTCGGCTCAATTCCTAGTGTCAGCTTAACTAACACGAATTATCAAAGTTTGAAAAACGCCAAAGTTTTGGCGATGGGTGCTTCGGAATTTCTTGATAAACCTCCTTTGCGCGCAGTGCCGATCGAATTATCTGCGATCGCCAGTACCAAAAGCAACACCCAAAATCCTGCCCAATTGCCTTTGTGGCCTGGCATTTCTTTTCTCAATCAAGATTTTACCCTAGAAAATCTCAGAAAACAGCGCGAGCAACAAGCCTTTGATATTGTTCACTTGGCTACTCACGCCAGTTTTCCGCAAAATCAAAATGGACGTAAGGAGGCTGAGATTGATTTGTGGAAGCGCTCTTTGCCGCTGGATGAATTTCGGTTGGCGAAGTGGTACGATCGCCGACAAGTCGAGTTATTGGTGCTGAGTGCGTGCGAAACTGCGATCGGCGACAATACAGCAGAAATGGGATTTGGTGGGCTGGCAGTCCGCAGCGGTGTAAAATCAGCTTTGGCGAGTTTGTGGAAAGTTAATGATTACGCCACTTTAGGGCTGATGACTGAGTTTTATGCTAATTTGCGATCGGCTCCGATTAAGGCTGAAGCCCTGAGACAAGCTCAAATAGCCATGATCCGCAAACAGGTAGTAATTAAAGATGGTAAGTTGGTGGGGAGTCAAAAAAGCGCGATCGACCTTACTCAAGCCGCACAAGTACCAAATTCAGATTTATCTCACCCGAATTTTTGGGCAGGGTTTACCATAATTGGCAGTCCTTGGTAGTAGGCGATATCTGTAGGGAAACGGCGCTGTCATGTCCGGCGCGGGGACTAAAGACACGACAACGCCATTTCCGGCGCGGAAATTTTAATCGTCAGGTACACCACTCCGTGGCCGCCCTAAATTCACTGGCGGGATTTTGCCAAAAATAAATGTATCCCAGACGACTATCTTTTGATGCCATAAATTTGGTATGAATAGCAAAACTAAACACTCTTTGGAGCAAAACCTGTGGGCAAGTTTGATAAAATATTCAATTCTGAAGACAAATCCGCAGCAACCTTGACTTTAGAGGAATCCGTAGCAGCGGTAGCACTTGTCGCCGCCGAGACAAATTCCCCTGACACGGATGCTGATATCTTAGAAAGCATACTTTGGGAATCAGAAATATTTGCTGAATACTCGGAAGATGATATGTCAGCAATGTTTCAAAAACTAGCAGGTATTATCGCCCAAGACGGTTTAGGAGCATTATTTAATACTGCTTGGGCATTAATACCAGATGAGTTAGTTTTGGATACTTTTGCAATAACCACAGCAATGTTTGTCGCAGATGGCGAAGTGTCTGACAAGCACAAGCCTTTTTTCCAGGAATTCCAGAAAGCATTGGGTGTGGAAGACGAGGAATCTGAGGAAATTATCGAGGATGTAATTGCTGCTTACTCGGAGGAATCTGAGGGGGAAGAGTCTGATTTAGATGGGCCATTATATGTATCTCCTGAAGGCAATTTTAGCGTCTCGATTCCAGTTGACGAGCAACGAGGTGGTAAAATTGACGAGGAAGATGGCTCTGTTGCATTTTCTGACGACTTTGGGGTTTTGCTGAAAATTGATTATTTCCTGATCGCTGATGCAGCGGAAGCAGAAATCGAGTCGGCTGGTGAGGAAGTTTATCTCAAGTCTTTTCTGGACAATTTTATTTCTCAGGCAATTCTTGATAAAGTTCCCAACTCTAAGTTACTTCACGCGGAATATTTAGAAGATGAGGAAGCTTATTTCGCGGTTTTAGATTTGCCTGCGGGTGCAACTATCAGCGGGGAAAAAAATAGTGGCCCTCTGACTCGAATTGATGCCTACCGGGGACTTATGGCTTTTATCGCTGATGATTTTTGCTACACGGTAAGCTGTCAGCGAATTTATGAGGAGGGTAATGAATTGGGTTCTCTTGAGTCTGAAGTTGAGGGAATTATGAACAATATTTTCGCGTTTATTGAGACTATTGAGTTTTCGGAAGCCGCATAAACAGGACTTATTTAGGGAAGCTAAAAATCTGGTTTCTTTCTAAATATCTCGCTGCTAAACCTGATATTTTGAAATAAACGGTTTTTTTGTCAAGTATCCTCAGAATATTAGATCGTGTCCGGTCGATCGACCAATATAAAATTGGTTTGATCGTTCGGACTTCAGTCTTCAGATTTTTTATGCGGACTGAATTCCGAACGATCGCACGGGATGTCGTTAACAGTTGACAGTTAACAGTTGACAGTTGACAGTTGAGTGCGAAGTTTTTAGGCAGGGGATTTAAGCCCCAGCCTAAAAACAATCCACCTAAAGTGGGGGCTTAAATCCCCTGTGATGCAGGTTATTTTACCAGAAAATAGTGCGATCGAGAATCGGCTTTTGGACTAATTCTCGATCGCACTTCCAGATACACTCATTCAACCACAGTCGATCGACAGCAGCAATTAGCAGCCATTTTCGACTAGCTAGCAGCCTGAGCTTCCAGTTTTTGCTTGAGTTCTTCCAAAGCGCTCGCCCAGCGCGGATCTGGCTGCACCGAGCCGGAATCAGCGTTTGGTACGGTTGTTGTTGACTGATTACGGCGAGACTTGTTGTTGTCACCCCGACGGCGATTGCTTTTGCTAGAACCGCCTCCACCTTGGGTAGGGGGAGCCGAGCGCTGCTGTTGCTGCGGCGCAGGTACAGGAGTCGATGTCGATGTCGATGTCGATGCTGACGCGGACACCAACTGCGGTGAGGCGGGCGATGACGACGGCTGCTGCTGATCGTCTTCACCCTTCTCAGATTTACCCTTAGAGCGTGGCAATGCCTTCTCTATTTTTAGCGGGTTTTCTTTGAACATCAAGCCGTTGTATTTCTCAATAACTTGATCGGCTTGTTCGTCGGTTAGCACCGTCACAAAACCAAATCCTCTGCATTTACCAGTTTTGCGATCGGTAATTACCTTGGTGGTGACAGATTCACCCTCTGGTGCAAAAACTTCTTGCAATTCTAGGCGATCGAGTTCCTTCGGTAAATTACCAACATAAAGACGAATAGACATGAAAAATTCCTCCAGACTTGGATTTTAATTAATTTGCTCGAACAGAATTACCCGAAATCAACTGAATATTGACTTCAGGTAAAAACCACATAACCGGAGAATTTGCGCATTCCTCCCACCAACCTTGACAGCTCCCCGCACCTTTTAGGACAAAAAGATGATTTACTCTGATCAGGCCGGAAATTAACCGCCGATGCAGAGAGCTTTTAAATCTCAGGTTGTTGTGTAAACTTTTAGTCATCACTCAAATGTTTAGGCTATTGGCTATTCTGTATTATTTGCGTACGGTGTTGATTCAGAATGTTTATAGCCAGCGCCGTGTAGAAATTTATGTTCAAGGATGTCAATTGCAAGCGATCGGAATGCCAATATTCAGTCTAATACAGTGATGGATAAAATTGCTAACATTTTTTTAGCCAGTAATCTTACCTCACTCCTAATCTCGCTCCTAATGCTGAGAACTACTCACTTACCTAGTATCCCTTAAATCGGGCCCGGCAGTGTCCGACCATTATTTAAAGGTATCACAGCCTTGGTAACAGAGCTAGTTATTTAGGAAGATTTCATGCTGAATTTAACGAAAACCATATTTGAATCACTTTTGGGAATTCATCCTGCACAGGGAAATTGGCGATAGAAAAAAAACAGCCGACAAGCGGCTGGCTGAACTTGCTGTGTTGGGAGGTTGACAATTTTTACGCAATACCTTAGCGATTTTAGCCAACTGAAGTTATCGCGCTATTTGGTTGAATCCAATTTGTATAAATAAATGTAACAGGATGTCGGCAAAAAAGCAACTTTTGTTTACGAAGGGTAGTCAGTTGACAGTTGACAGTTGACAGTTGACAGTTGTCCGATCGCCTATGGGCCATTTCACTCAACACTCTTCTCCGGCTGGGGGTTGTCCGTCACATTCAATAACGTAACCTGGATATCTCAAATCCAAAATCCAAAATCGTCTCACCTTGGGCCCTGGATAATGATGTACGCGCCCCAAACAGCAGCAGCAAAAGCCAAAATCGCAGACCAAATCGGATGCCCGCTGTCACTGACTTGGCCTCCTTGACTGCGGAGACTTTCGAGGTCGATCGCCACAGTAGCACCCCGGCGCAGCCAACCAGTCGCCACAACGGGTTTTCCGATCAAATCGGTAGGGCGAGTCGGTTTCGCCCACAAAGAGCCAAGGTAGCCAAACCTCGAAACATAGTGCAGCCTCACCAAACCCGTCGCCGTTTGCAAAATCAAATCTTGTCCCAGCCAATTACCAATACCAGACCTACCCAAAAGTTGCCCGGAAAGCTGCACAGGTTGAGCATCGACGGGCAGAGTCTCAGGATTTGATAAAATTTCCGGTAAACTCGGCGAAGTTGTTTCTCGTGGCGTAATGTCTGGGAAAAAATAATTAATCCGCATCAAAGTACCGAGACAAAATCCGATCGGCAAACAGCCCCAAATAATCGATCGATCGCCCCAAAGCCAATCAAACAGCCAGATACTTGTCCTCGACAAAATCCCCCCAATCAGCCAAAGCACCGCCACCATCGCCAAACTCATCGGAATCCCAAAAAACGGCGCACCCTGTAAAAATAGTTTTGAGTCTTTAAATTCGAGGATTGATTTAAACAGAGACAATTTTGCTTTCTTGGGTTGTTCCTGCACTCCCGCGTTTGCCAAATCCAACTCAGTCTCCAGTTGCCAGAATTGAGCATAAAGAGCCAACAGCTTCAAACGCTCTCCCAGCAAAGGATGCGCGCTGTTAACCGTCAACCAATTGCGATCGGGATTGGTGACATCCCACAGCAAAATCTGTTCTAGCGGCGCGTGTAATGCAGCAGAACCGAGGGTTACAGCTTGTCCGATGCCTACAGGTAACAACAAATCGAAACTTTCGAGGAAAAAGCTGGTTTGTTTTTCCCGATCGATATTAGCAGCAATGCCGATCGCCATTTTAGCTAGAGCGCGCGTCAAACCGTTGGGATTGCCGGTAATTTCTGCTGAAGTTCGATCGCTAAAATACACTCTACGGCGCGACAGCCAAAACATCGGCCAGCGCAACAACTTATAAATTCCGTAACTGATGGCAGAAATTGCAGCGGTTATAAATCTGACAGCAGAACGCAAAAAGTCGATCGTCATTAAATCACACAACCGCTCGCCCCAGTAAGCAGTCTGCCAATATATAAGGTAAGGAATCTGAATCACCAACATCGCCAGCGACATCGGCGCAAAATCCCAGTGAGAAATATGGGCTAATTCCCGCGCGAAAATAGTAGCAATTTCATCATCCGTCAATTGATCCAATAGCCCTTGACTGACAGCAATCCGAGCAAAACGGGGCAAACAGCCGTAACTAAAAGCTACAGGAACATCGATCGGCAAGAGTTTCAGCACCGGCACTGGTATATTTTGCTTGGTACAAAAACTGCGAAGTACCCGACTAGCTTCCTTGCTGTGCTTGGATAAAACCGATCCGCGCAGGGTTTCGATGCCGCAAAACAGTTTCAGCAGCGCGTCTGTCAGCCAGGGAGAGGAGGCCAAAAGCAATCCGAAAACAAACTGGAGGAAGGGAGTTGGATCGCGGTAAAAAAGCTGAATCGGCTGGAAAATTGGCAGTCTAGTGAATATGTAAAGCTGAACCAATAGAGAATTAGTGTTTGTCAGCAGGAATTGTAGGACAAATCGGGCTAGGAAAAATAGGGCGATCGCACTTGCAAAAGCTTCGATCCGAAAATTCAGTAACTTTAGCGGTTTGAGGGGGCGCGGGCTTTTCACGCGCGCTGCTTCGCGCCAAGTTAGTTGGTAAGTATCTGTTGGGGAACCGGGACTATTTTCGTCGCTAGTTTCTGTATCGGGTGTGGTTTCTGTGGATATTGCTGGTTTGGGGGGTGGAGGTGGCGGTGAAATATGTGGCGATTTGGCATTTCCCTGCGTGGCAGTCGGCTCTAAGGTTGAAAATCCGGTTTTTTGGTCTGCGGTTTGTCGTAGCGAAGCGGGGCGTAAGCCATCGCCCTTAACCGTTTTTTTCGCGGATTCCGTTGCTGAATCAAAGGCGACAAAGCCTGTTTTTGGGGGAGTTTCCGCTGGTTTTGGGGGGCGAGGTGGGGTTAATTCGGTTAAAGTGCGATCGGCCCAAGTTTTGACTTGGGTGTTGGGATTTTTGGTGAGGGATGTGCACAGGGCGATCGCCTTTTTGACATTACCGGTTGCTTTGTATGCCGCCACTAACCCCATTTGGGCGCGGATTCCGGGCGGTTGATTTGCTGCGGTTTGGCTGACGGATTCTAAAAGGGCGATCGCCCGATCGTAATCCCGTTCTTTCAAAGCCGTTAAACCAGCCTCCAGAGATTGTTTCACAGATAAATCCGCCGAATTTTGATGGTTTGGAGATGCCATGACAGTGATTGCACTAGCGCCTTGTCTAAGATAGCTTGGGCGATCGATAGATTACGGTTTTAGCACAGAAATTAGGACACGGCAGTGCCGTGTCCCTACAATATTATTTTGGGGTAGGGACACGGCATTGCCGTCTCCTCTTAGCCCCCACAAGATTATTTTGGTGTAGGGACACGGCATTGCCGTCTCCTCTATTATTCCGGTGCTCTTTCAATCAACGGGTTTTAATCTACAATTAAATTAAGTCCTCACCAATACATTTATGCCCATTGACGACGAAGACTTTCAAATCGAAATCAGCGACGATCGCAAACTGCAACTCTTCACAGACAGACACGAATTTACCCGCCGATTTGCCTTTTATTTAAACGATGACCCCCCTCCCGCAAAAATTTTGTATTTTTTCGGCGATGGAGGCAACGGCAAGTCATTGCTGCTAAAACACTTGCAGTATCACTGCTGCAAAAGATTTTCCCCGCAGGTTTGGCAACAATTGCGCGCACTCCCAGAATCAAAAGCCGCCGAAGTTGCTGATTTCGTCCGCTATGCAGCACCTAAAACCTACACTCCCATCCCCGCAGTCAGACACGATTTCGGATTGATACCGATAAAAGAAGATAAACCGCAAGATAGATTTTACGGCTTGCTGATGCTGCGGCGAAATGTCGCAGCAGTCACAAAGAAATATAAATTTAAATTTCCCAATTATGACTTTGCTTGCTTTTGGTATTTGCTGAACAAAGGCGAGTCAAACGCAACTCTCAGCCAACTTTTCCCCGATGATGTGATGGAATTGTTGACACCTGCAATTGAAACTTTTGCGGAATTTCCCGTGGTGGCGCAAGCTGTGGCAATGCTGAAAGGGATAGATAAATTGGGCGGGATTAAGCGGGCGATGAAATTAATTCAAAATCGCCTCAATGTCAGTGATGAAAAGGCAGATGAAATTCGCCGCAAAGATATTGATACTGAATTAATCGACTGTTTGCCAAAATTGTTTGCCGGGGATTTGAATGCAGCAATGGTTGGGAAACATAAACCCGATCGCCTCGTGATGCTGTTCGATACTCACGAGAAAATGTGGGATGAAAAACGCAATTCTCAGGGAGCAACTTTTTGGTATCAAGATGAGTGGTTTCGGCGGTTGTTGAGGGGATTGGATTACAAATTGGGGATTGTGGTTGCTGTGGCGGGGCGAGATTGTCCTGTCACACAACTGCGGTGGCAGAATGCGGCGAAGTTTCCGATTCCCGAAAAAAATATAGATAAACAATTGGTGTGGCATTTGTCTCCCGCAGATGCTAGGGATTACTTGCACAAAGTGGAGATTGACAAGGCTGATTTGGCTGATGCTGTGATTAAATATGCCAGCGTCAATCCTGATGAGAGTTGGGAGAATTTGCAGATACATCCGTTTTATTTGGGTTTGTGCGCGGATGTGGTGCTGGCAGAAAGAAGGCGGGGAATTGAGTTGCTGGCGTCGGATTTTGCGCGGATTCCGAAGTTGGAAAATAAGACTGCGGAGTTAACGGATCGGTTGCTTTTGTATGTGGATCGCGAAGTGCGATCGGCTGACGCACTCCAACATTGATTGATGTTGTTGGCGGCAATTTTTATTTCCACACCTGACAAGCTTTGTATCATTGTGAATTAACATGATATGGATAACTGCTGAATATAATTGATAACTTCATCTTTACTAATTATTTCAGAAGTTGGCACACAATAAGAAGGGTAAATATAATGAGTTTTACCTGTCGCTGCTGTTTTGCGTTTGTCTATTTTTGTACCATACCTATCTGGATAAATAATCCACTTTGTACTGGGACGTGTTGGAGTTATTGCTCCCCAAGCTGTGGTGGTATTTCGACAGTACCAGATAACTACTGCTGGCGAGTTTACCCATTGTTTACTTTCTACTTCACCGCACATCCAACCTTTATAACCGGACGGCATTTGTAGAATCGGATCTGTAATAGACTGAAACACTGTTTTTACAGATATCCAAAAAATTTTATTGCCTAAATCATCATACACAGGAATATCTTCGTCAGTATTAAACTGAGTAACAAAAGACTCTCCTGCATTAATTCCCCGTTTCCTCAGTCCATTGCGAATAAGTGTTACAGCATAATCTCCTTCAGCTAAAAATTGTTCCCAAGTCATAAATACTTACTCATACTTTTCCCTTAAAATATTATCATCAAAACTCATCTAAAACTTCTTCATTTACGTCGGGAAAAGAATTTTTCATTTGATTCATTTGTTTTTTCACCAGCTCTATTAACATATCGTTGCAGTATTCAGCAATTGCTGGATAGTTGTCTGCCATCTCTTCTAAAGGTGTTATCAAACACGGATCGCTAATGTCTATACCCAATTCCATCCACTTCCTAGTTTGCTCCACAGCTATATTGACCACCTTTTCTAGTTCTGGTAGGTAGTTACTTATCTCCTTTGAAAAATTCAATTTTGAACTTTCTTCTACAGAAATAGATAGATTTTCTAGTGGCTTTTTATTAAGTATTTGAAGGTCTTTGTCTTGTTCAAATACTGAAAGAAAGGAAGATGTTCTCGAAGCGAGAATTTTTGTATGAGGAATTAATAAAATTTTTACTAAAAAGTAAGCCTTGTCTGCCAAAGGTTCGCGAAATTCAATCGGAATGTTATCCCAATAATTAGTAGCAAGTTCTTGGAATAACTGATATGTTCTAATATAATGTACATATCTATCTATTTCATCTTTTGTAGTGCGACTTAAACTAATATATCCTAAAGCCCGAAAGGATATTTCTTGGACTATTAAAGCATCAATAAAATCTTTTGTAAAAACTTGTATTTCTTGATATGTAGATATTCCGCAAGCGTCGATATCGATATAACTAATTAAAAATGTACACGCTTCTTGAAATTTATTTGAAATTAGGAAATAATCTTCAGCAGTTAAACCTTCATGTAACAAACATTGTATTTCATCAATTTTGAGAGAAAGTGTGGATATTAAACTCTCAAATTCAGAAGTGACAAATTCGGTTTCAAATTTTTGCCTAGCTTCCTCTATTTTCGTTTTAATACTAGAGCTGAGAGCTTTTTCAAAGCTATCCAAAACAAACTGTGTCATAGCATTTAACCTCGCAGCAGTTGGCTGACTTGCACTAATCAAAGTTAGTTTACTTGCATTCTACCACAACCACACGAATAGTGCATCAAAGACTGATCGCACTTCCCGTACCTCATCCAAGACTTAAAAACAGAAAGTCCGCCTGTGCGGACTTCGTTTGTCTAGCGCCACACATCAGTCTGGCAGACTAATCACTCCAAATTCAACACACAATAAGGATAACGAGTCGTCACACAAACTACTGGCCCCACATAAAAACCCGGTTTCTGCCCACCCGCGCAGTCCTGAACGCACTCCGACAAAGAAACCGGGTTTTTTCCCAAATTTGCGAATCACCACCAAATATTGTCATAAAAACCCGGTTTCTGGCCATTCGCGCGTAATCCCTAAATTTGCTAAAATAGACCCAGAAAATATCAAAATATAAAAAATATGAACGAATCCCAAATACCGCAAATTCCTTGGCTGCCATTAAGCCGAGAAGCGCACAAACTATCAGTTACCGACAGATTAGCTCTAGTCAACGCGATTGTTGAGTCCATCAGACAGGAACTCAGACCCCGCCAACCTCTGCTAGATGACTTTGTGGAACCCATGACGGGGCTAGCAAAAACTGATGCACCACCCGCAACAGATGCCGAAGTTAAAATTAGATTGCGGCCCGATCGCAAAGGTGCGGCCAAGCGACTCAGAGGGCTAGCAAAAACAGATATGCCACCTCCGACAGATGCGGAAGTTGCAGTCATGCTAGAAGAGCGTTTGGTGGAGAAATACCTAAAATGAAGGTATTAATAGACACCAACATTATCCTCGATAGTTTGCTAGAACGAGAACCGTTTGTAGAAGATGCTGATGCTTTATTTGAGGCGATCGAAAAAGAGCAAATTGAGGGATATGTAACGGCAACAACTTTAACAAATATCTTCTACATTGTCAGAAGGCAAACTCGCAGCCTCGATCGCGCTAGGCAAGCTATTGCTGAAACACTAGCATTAATGACAGTATCTGCCGTCGATCGCGAAGTTTTGGAAATAGCATTTGCATCTAATTTAACCGATTTTGAAGATGCCGTACAGTTAGCTTGTGCGCTGTCAGATAACCTGGAGGCGATCGTCACCCGCGATGCAGGAGATTTCATCGGTGCTACCTTACCAATTCTATCACCTAAAGAGTTATTAAAACGTTTGGGATAAGATTAACAGGATTTATGCACTCCGACAAAGAAACCGGGTTTTTGGCCGAATCCACGCATCACAGCGAAGTATCTTCAAAAAAACCCGGTTTCTAGCCCCCATGCGTAAGCCCTAAAAAGGACTTAACCTTGCAGCTTACCGCCCAGATTTTCTCGACGATTTATCATCAGCCAGCTTTCGACGAATCAGCACGCTCATCACTTGCTTCGGATTCGCCGCCGGCTGTAGGGGACTCCAATCGCCCACTTCCGCAAATCCCAGCCGGTACAAAGTGAGTATGGTTTCCCTAACACCCTTGCGCGAACCTGTCACCGTTACACACACAATTTCCTGTTCCGATGCTGCTGCTGGTTCGTCATTTGAGCCGAGGGATGCGCTAACGGATTTGTCATCGTCGGGCACGAATTCTTCAGTCATATTCTGTTCTCCTGGTTTTGGGTTTTCTAGAAAAACCCAAAAACCCAGCCACCCCGCACAGCAACGCAAAGCAAGGTGGCTACAGAGAGTGTTAAGATTCTCGGAGCCTCCAGACTGCTTGTCCCAGTTTGGCGGTGAGCTGTCCATTGCTGTTACCAGCAGCTTTGGGCAGCGTAACTAGATTTTTGGGCGACGCGGGCTGCTTGTTCTGCAACCTCTCACTTCAAAGCGTAGCCGCAAATGGGGGCCGCCGTCAATCGATTTTGGATTTTTGATTTGGGATCTTAGATTTTGGATTTACTCGTTACCAGCGTCAGCGGCTGAAAATCAGTTAGTTGGCCCGAAATGCTAAATTAAAAGTAATGTTGCTCTAGTACAACCATGTCCAAACGACTCACCATTGCCCAAGCACAGCAGCAGTTGCCCAACCTACCCAAAGAACTCATCAATGAGCCTATCATCATCACTCAAGATGGAGTTCCCGTTATGGCTGCAATGAGCTACACGCATTTGACTGAACTGTTAGAAACCTTAGATATTCTCACCGATACAGAATTTGTTGCCAAATTGCGCCAAAGCATCACCCAAGCACGCCAAGGCGAAACTATTTCCTGGGAAAATGCCAAAGCAAAATTGGGACTATGAATCACGAAAATTCAGGACACGGCGCCGTGTCCATTGGTGTCAACTTAAGCTGCGAACGTACTCATAGACTGCTGCTTTTCTCCGAGGCCAGATCCCCCCTAACCCCCCTTAATAAGGGGGGGACAAGATTCCAATCAAAGTCTTATTATTCTCCTCAACCCGCTCCCGTCGCGTGAAAGTTTGTGTAGACGCGGTTTCAACCGCCCGGTCTTATCGGGGTTTCCCTACTCCGCGCTAACAGCCAAACCCGAAATCACAGGCGCGATCGCATTTAACCTCAAAACAGGATGCTCACCTTCCACCTGCCGGCAATTCCACTCATTTCTAAACAGCAAAACCGGCCTTCCCCAACTATCTTTCACCGTCACCGTATTAAACAGCCGGCCAACCTTAGCCAGCGCATCCCAACCGCCATCAACCCAACGAGCTACACTATAAGGCAACATTTCGATCGCAGTTTCCACATTATATTCCGACTGCATTCGGAACTGCACCACCTCAAATTGCAACTGTCCCACAGCCGCCAAAATCGGTTCCCGTTTCGACTCATCAACCGAATACATAATTTGCACAGCGCCCTCTTCCTGCAACTCCGAAACACCTTTGCGGAACTGCTTAAACTTAGAAGGATTCGGATTTCTCAAAACAGCAAAAAGTTCCGGCGAAAAACAGGGAATCCCTTCATATTCCAGCTTTTGACCAGTGTAAATAGTATCGCCGATCGCAAAAACCCCCGGATTGTTCAAACCAATCACATCACCCGGATACGCAACCTCGATCGACTCCCGATCCTGAGCAAATAACTTTTGAGGCCTTGACAAACGCACCGTTTTACCAGTCCGAGCGTGAGTCACGTTCATGTCCTTTTCAAACTTGCCCGTACAAACCCGAATAAACGCCACCCGATCGCGATGTCGCGGGTCCATATTCGCTTGCAACTTAAACACAAACCCGGTAAAATCTTCGTAAGTTGGCGGAAGTTCCCCGACGCTGCTCTTGCGGGCGATCGGCTTCATCGCGTAATCTAAAAACGCATCCAAAAACAGTTCGACCCCAAAATTGCTCATCGCACTACCAAAGAAAACCGGAGTCATTTTCCCAGCCCGAACTAAGTCTAAATCGAGTTCAGTTCCTAACTCATCCAGCAGTTCCAACTCTTCTTTAAGCTGATAGTAAAGGTCTTGTTCCAACAAATCCTCAATCCGCGGATCGCCCAATTCAATGACTGTATCCACAGCCGCGCGAGAACCGTGTTTAGTCCGCTCGAACAAGTGAATTTTGCGCCCTCTGCGATCGAAAACACCTTTAAAGCGATCGCCCGTACCGATCGGCCAATTTACCGCATAAGTCTGCAACCCCAATTCCTTCTCAATTTCGTCCAACAAATCCAAAGGATCTCTGCTAGGGCGATCGAGCTTATTAAAGAAAGTAAATATAGGCAAACGTCGCAATTTACAAACTTCAAATAACTTGCGAGTTTGCGGTTCCAAACCCTTAGCAGCATCCTCAAGCATCACCGCATTATCAGCCGCCGCCAGAGTACGATAAGTATCTTCACTAAAATCTTGGTGTCCCGGAGTATCGAGCAGATTAATGTGATAATTTTGATATTCAAACTGCAAAACAGTAGAAGTAATCGAAATTCCCCGCTGCTGTTCCATCGCCATCCAGTCAGAGGTAGCGTGTCGCTGAGCCCGCCGTGCTTTCACAGAACCTGCTTCGTGAATCGCACCTCCGTAAAGCAGCAGCTTTTCTGTCAAAGTAGTTTTACCCGCGTCAGGGTGCGAGATAATAGCAAAGTTGCGCCGGCGCTCCACAGCAGTTAGCAGTTCAGTTTCGAGTTCTGTTGTCATCACAAATTAAGTAGGGGAATCATCACCCGATCGCCATTATAGCCTGTGCTAGAGTTGCTATAGAAGGTAAAATTATCAATAAAGTCAAGGAATACAAGTAATATGTACGACTCCGACAAACGAAAGCTGCTATCACTGCTGTGCCACGGGGCTATTTTTTTGAGTACGTTAGGGTTGTCGATCGGAGTGCCGATCGCCGTATTATTAGTATCAGATGACCCCGTTGTCAAAGAAAACGCCACCGAAGCCATCAATTTTCACTTCAACGTCTGGCTGTACACCACCATTATTGGGGTGGTAACTTTCCTGACTTTAGGTTTGGCCGGCTTTTTCCTAATACCAATCGGTTATCTGCTGCATTGGGGACTGACAATCTTGGCGATTCTCCAGATTTTAAAAGATCCCAACCAACCCTACCGCTACCCTTTTATTTTTCGCTTATTCTAGACAGTAAATCGCTCTTGGGTATCGATTTCAAAAACCCGGTTTTTTGAATAAACCGGGTTTTTAATTGTTTTACAGTAGGGTGCGCATTGCGCACCCTACAATAGAAATTGTGCACAATTGCCGATCGACCAAAACACAATTCCCAATTCTTCATTCCCAACATTCATCGCATTTCAACTACTCTCACAGGATCTGTGGGTGGCATAACCGCTTCTTTAGCATTCAACTTTATATTCAACTCGCGAATCCGGCGCGACAGCAAGCGAATAATATTCACAGCAATTCCCGGCGTTTCATCGATCGCATCATAAAGCTGCATTTGAGTCAACATCAAACACTCCGATTGTTCGATAGTGCTAATAGAAGCCGATCGAGGTTCCGCATCAAACAGCGACATTTCCCCAAAACAAGCCCCCGCCTTCAACTGTGCCAAATCCCGATCGCCGATATGAACCCGCACCGTTCCCGATACCAAGATATAGAGCGATCGACCTTCTTGTCCTTCCGTAAAAATCCTGTGCTTGGAAGGAAACGAAAGTTCATCCATTACCGATGCTAGACGCACGAGAAAATCATCCCGCAGTTCCTTGAAAATCGGAACTTCCCTTACAAACAATAGGCGTTCGACGCTGGTTAACATAATGCGATGCAGTGATTGATTTAGACTTTCAAAGGAGAAGGAAAAGGAAAGGGGGAGAGGGGGAGATGGCGAGAGGGCGAGAGTGGGGAGTTGTTCTTGTTTGTTCCTTCTTCCTTCTTCCCTCTTCATTCTTCCCTCTTCCTTCTTCCTTCTTCCTTCTTCCTTCTTCCTTCAGAATGATAACTTTACCTTTTTGGGCCACTCCCCAACTCTGCCATCATTTCTTCAACTTGAGCTGATACCAAATTATCGGGATCATCTTGCAGCCTGGGCAGCAATTCAAGCAAAGCCCGAGGCGAAGCTATTTTCAAATAGGCTAACACTGCTTCGCGGACAAAACCCGTCGGGTGTTGCAGACAGACGAGAGTTTGTTGAGCAGTAAGGCTCCAGCGCGCTTCTCTAGCCAAGTGAAAGCAGCAAGCCAAGGCCCAATCCGAAAGGAAGTGGCGCAATTCTAGCAAGCGGCGCAAACGATCGCTAGGAGTTAGAGGTTTGTAAACCATCAATTCAGAGAGATTGGTCAACTTTTCTCTTTCCGAGTGCTGCTCGAACAAATTCAGGAGCGATCGCTTCCTAGCTATATCCACAGTATTATCGAGAATTTCCAATCCCCTAGCCACCAAAGAAGGTTGGCCCGAAGCGATGTTAAAAGCAGCAGCTTGTACGGTTTCCAGCGGATAAAGAAACTTCATCAGCAAAAAACACCGATCCGTGGCATCAGCTTCCAACCCCGTCAAAGCCCGCTGCAACAATTGAGCCGTATCGTTTCCATGTGTCCCGGCGCTGTTCGGATCTCGATCGGAGAAATTGCCGTAGGTTGTCACCCCAGACAAATCTACCAGACCGGCATAAATTTGACCGATAAACATCAACTCCTGCTCGATGAGAGTTTCCAATCCGCTGCGGCCGATGCGGTCTAGAACCCCTTCTATCCCCGCTTCCGAAGGCATTTTCAACAGGATGCGGAGGATATTGCGCCTCGTAGTTCCCCAAGCCGTCATCAAATTGCTGACCAAAATATCGATCGCCTCCACAGTCCCAATTTGACCTAGAGCCGTCCAAGCTTGCAACCTGACCAAATCCGACTTGTGGATATCCTCAGCCAAATACACCAGCAAAGGAATAGCATCGTTGTGAAGTTTGACGATCGCCTGCAAAGCCGCTTCCCGAGTCGATTTGTAACCAAGTCCGCGCAGCAGCGAAGGATAATATTCTTCCGAATGAGTAGACGAAATCACATCTAACAGAGCACAGCGCACTCGCAGAGATTCATCTTGCAACAAATTGGGAATGTACAGCCGCAGTCCTTGCAAATAATCTGCCTCTCCCAGAGCCCGCGTGCCCATCACCCGTTCTCGTTCTTGCTTGTGCGTCAGCATTTGGCGCAGCGTGTTAGTAGCCTCTGCCTTTTGCTGGCGATCGCCCCTTCTCATAATTAAAGCAGCAGCCGTACCTCGTACCACCGGATCGACGATCGGCTGCAAGTAAGGCCGCAAGCTGTCGATATTCGGTTCAGCTTCCGTCAGCCAGATGTAGCGCAAAGCCAAGGCCAGCACCTCCGGCGGCAAGGATTGCTGCGAAAGCGCCCGTACAGCTTCTAAATATTCCGGGTTCGGGTGTTGCAGCATAGTTTCCAAGCTCTGGCGCTGCAAAGCTGAAGGCAACACTTCCAGGATGGGTGCCAAAACTTCTCCGACATTTTTCGGGTCAATTTGGGTCAGGAGTTCTATGCAGGAGCGCTTTTCATCTTCGCCCCCCGGCTTTTCCAAAGTTTCCACCACTGCGCGCTTCAGAGCTTTGAGGTCAACGTCGGTGACGCCCAAGCGCCCGCGTTCGGCACTTTTGACCAACAAACCCACGTATTGAGAGCGGATCAGCCACACCACAAATACCCACACTAGGGCCAAAAGTACGATCGCCCCGATGAATACCAAGCTTTGGTTGTCGTGAAATAGCGTGTCCTTTTCGTCTTGGTGGGGCAGTACCTTGTCTGTCACCCACAGCATAATTAGGATGCCGACTCCTGTCACTCCGCAGGACAAAGGTTCGCCCACACCGTTGACTAGAGTTTGAATGCCCGATCGAATATTGTCAGGAATCGGTTGGAATAAAACCGGGCTAACAGTTTCCAACAGCGTGTAGTGTAGCAATTCGTCGAAAAATCTCAGCAATATCAGTCCGATGAACACAGACACTAGCTGGCCCAGCGATGCTCCTATGGTCAGCACCCCGAGTATAGCGATACCTGCGGGCAAAATCATCGCCGTCACAAACACGCCGATTCGTTCTACCAAGCGGCTAGAAGCGAACCACTGAGTTGCGACTTGAAACAAGCCTTGTATGCCTTCGTAAATGCCCAGGAAGCTAGCGATCCAGCTAGCTCCACTCGCGCCGTCCGAAGGGTTTTGGTATTCTAGCTGGCTGTAGAATTGGAAATCTACCAAAACGTAGACGACTTCTGCGAGGACGAAGAAACTGACTAGAGGTACGGCGTATTTTTGCAGCGGGCCTGTAACTTTGCGGGCGGTAAATTCTTGTTGATCGTCCTCGTCCTCGTCATCTGTCCAGTGAGCCGTTTCTGGGAAAGCTTGGCGGTATTTTTCCGTCAGGTAGTACAGCAACAGCGAGCCTGTCGCCACCATTAACCCCGATATCAGAGTAACGTTTTTGAGTCCGACTACGTACAGCAAAACAGGCAGAGAAAACCCGCTGACTACTCCAGCCACTAAATAGCCGCTGCTAACTAGCGGATAAGTGCGCTTGATTTCTCTAATATTAAACAGTTGGTTGGAAGTGATGGAAGTATTCAGGTCATTGAGGACATAGCAAGCTTCCACCCACAGCCACATCAAAAAAATAGTAATAAAAGCGATACTGATGCCAGCTATCTTAGTATTTTCGTAGCCGATGCCGAATCGAAACAAAAATAGCGGTACCGACATCATTGCCAGAACCACTACGACGGTGCGCCTTAGCGGCAGGATTTTTTGCAGCCACGAGTAGACAAATCCCAAACCAGAACCGATAAAGGCGCTGGCTATATAGATATAGGGCATTTTGTCCGCACCGAATTCGTCTAAAAACAGACCTACCGTGCTGAGTTCCAGCCAGATCAGCCCGACGGAGGTGAGAGTGTAGACGAGGAACATCAGTACGGTTCGCTCTACTTCTTCCGATCGCAGATTAAGCGATCGCAGCACTTTTTGTCTCACTCCCGCCGAACCGCTGATTTGAAAATTGTCCATGCAGCGTTGATTTCCCTGTGTGGTAGCTGATTCCTGCTGATTGCTGATGAACTTTGACCGTCATCAGCTATCAGTCACCAGTTTATAACCAATGACTGATGACTAATGACTAATCATCATCTATTTATACTTTCTTCGGCGACAGCAGCATCATCATACTGCGTCCCTCTTTTTTCGGGGCTTGCTGCACTTCGGCGATTTCCTGCAAATCTGTGGCCATGCGCTTGAGCAAGTCCTCTGCTAGGTTGCTGTGTTGGATTTCCCGACCTCTGAACATGATCGTGGCTTTTACTTTGTCCCCAGATTTGATAAAGCGGTCTGCTAGTTTGAGGCGCACTTGGTAGTCGTGTTCTTCAATTTTGTAGCGCATCTTCACTTCTTTAACATCGGCAGTGTGCTGCTTCCGCTTTGCTTCTCGCGCTTTCTTTTCCTGCTCGAATTTGTACTTCCCGTAGTCCATTACCCGGCATACGGGCGGGTCAGCTTTGTCGCTGACAAGTACGAGGTCGAGTTCTTTTTCTTCGGCGAGGCGCAGCGCATCTGCGGGCGTCAATATCCCTAGTTGCGCACCGTCGGTATCGATCACCCGGATTTTGGGGTATCGAATGTTTTCATTAATCTGGGGTAGATTGCGATTTTGTCTTCTTTCAATCACAGGCATGAATGGTTTTACAATCAGTAGTTTAATATCGAAGCTTTTTGATAGTTACAGATTCGGTCGGTCAATATTTCACGATCGACGATCGAGCTGTTTTGTAAGATTTTACCCTTACCGGACGTACTACCCTGCCCTGTCTCCCCTCAGCTTCATCGTTGGGGAATATTTAGACGATCTTGACACTCCCCGGCGTTAACGCGCGGGGATTCTTGGTTCACAGACATACCTTAAAATTGTCCATCCTTTCGGCAATACTTAAACCAAAAACCCGTTCGATAGAACCTATGTTTTGAGCCTAATTTGACCAATCCCAGAGGGCTTATCTCCCCAAGCGAAGCGAGAGTTTCCTCTCTTGTTCCCGTGTGCCCCACGGTACGTTTAATATTCAAGATTTTATTTTTCTGGTCTGGGTTACGTTAGTTACCCTAGCTATGTTTTTCGTGGTGTTCGCCACCCACTAACTATTATTATTTCCCGACCAGTCGTTTGAGCAGGAGTGTCTCATGTGTATCGGCGGTTATTCTACCTGTAGTATTACGCTATTGTACCATCTTGAACCAGAAATTTAGATCATTAAATCCGTCCTAAAAGGACGGGGCTTTAGACCCAATTTTCTGGTAAACGAATTCTTACAATACTTGCTATTCTACTCAGTCTGGCTGAATTTCTGCGTAGTTTTATTTTAACTTCACACGATCGCCCGCTCCCGAACCCGCACGACGACAAAATTGTCAAAAATTCAGCGGAAAGCATTAAGAATCAGGTAAAACGGCTTTTCTTACCCCAGACAGCCCCGTCTGGCCAGTCCCCAAGTCGCCGGATTTGCCTTGTAGAATAAGTATAAGCAAGTGTAAATTTATGTTGCGAGCTGAGGCAAAATTGACAAATTTTCTGCAATGGCACCAACGGGTGGGAACTCAACGAGACTGGATGTGGCGGGGTTGGCAAACTCGCTACACTTATTTGCGACCGGATGGGGCACGAAATCAAGGCGCGATCAAACTTGAAGATACGGAGGCCAAACCAATCGCCTCCGCCACCTCAACAACACCGATTATTTTACTGCACGGGTTTGGAGCTTCGATCGGTCACTGGCGCCAAAATCTCGCCCCACTCGCCGAAAACCACACGGTTTACGCATTGGATTTGTTGGGGTTTGGCGCTTCCCAAAAAGCTCCGGTCAACTACTCTGTGCCTTTGTGGGTCGATCAAGTCTATGATTTTTGGTTGACTTTTATCCGAGAGCCCGTGATCTTGGCAGGAAACTCGATCGGCTCCCTGATTTGTCTGGCCGCCGCCGCCGCTCACCCGGACATGGTTGCCGGCACGGTGATGATTAGCCTTCCAGACCCCTCTGTGCGAGCCGAGGCAGTGCCCGCATGGCTCCTCCCGGCGATCCTGGCGGTTGAAAATTTGTTTATTTCCCCGATCGTACTCAGACCTCTGTTTTCTTTGGCCAGCAAGCCTGCGGTTGTCCGCCGTTGGGTGGGATTTGCCTACGCCAGCCCCGAAGCTGTTACTGACGAATTAGTGGAAATTCTAGCAGGGCCGGCCGGCGATCGGGGAGCCGCCCGCGCCTTCTGCGCTTTATTCAAAGCTGTAGGCAATGCAGAATGTGGCCCTGGTGTCAAGACTGTGATGCGAAATTTAACAATCCCGATGTTGTTAATTTGGGGCAAACAAGACCGGATGATTCCGCCTCGGTTCGCCCGCCCCCACCAATTTGTCGAATGCAATCCTAAGTGTGTAGAGCTAGTTGAATTAGATAATGCGGGCCACTGTCCCCAGGATGAATGCCCGGAACAAGTAAATCAAGCAATTTTGAACTGGTTGAGCCGGAATTTTGCACCTGTGGCCTGAATGCGAATTGCAGCGCTGTTGATTAGACACGCGGCGGTGCGTTGCTAATTGACAAAAAGAACTTGCGGGTATCGCTCCTGCTCAAGAATAAAGTTGTTATAACTCGATCGTACTGGTGGTATGGTATGACCAAACTCTTTAGACATCTCCCATAATTCTTGTGGAACAGGCCCGAAAGCCTGTTTAAAACAGGCTTTTTAGGAGATGTCTTTTAACTAACTTCAACAACTTTTTGGCTGGCGATCGACTTTTGAGAGAAAGCAAGTCTCCGCCTTTCTGTCAGGCAATTTATCTACCTTTATTTATTTGTCCCTTTTGTCAAAAACTCAGCCATTGACAGAATTGCCAAGATAGTGTATCTTCTCTAACTGGTAGTATTATATACAAGTTATGCGGTTAATTGAAAGGCAGGTCATCAAACCAAATCACAGGTTTTATCCAGAAGCCGATCGATTGTCTTTGCTGTCTGTAAAAACTTTATAACTGGGATAACTATTATCTACCGTCAAAACTTTTTCCCCGTCAACCAACCAATGCTCTGGCTGTCGATCGTGCACTCAAAAAGAGTGTAAATAACAAAGTATTTCTCGCCCCCGATGACAGAAAACACTCTCCGGTTGCAGCAGAAAGCAGGGACTAACTATAATAGTGTCACATGGCCGATCGCGCGATCGCCCAACTAAGTTTCAAGCAACGCTAAAAATCCCTGACTATAAAAAATTCAGAAAAAGAGAGCAGGGGCGCTATATAGTTTTGTTTAACTCTCAAGCTGTCAGCGAAAACGCTTTTCCAAAAAGATATGCCAGTTAGTCTGGCAGTGAAATTTGGGAGTTTTCAAAAGTCAAATCAATCTTGGAAATCCTGATTGTTTGCGAGATAGGTTGTTAAGTTGTCGAGGTGGTCGATGAAAAGTTAGAACAAAACCTAACTCTCAAGCGGATTATTACCCTTGCCGTAACGAGCGAAAGCCAATATTAAAGAGCGATGAAACCTCTTCATTGAACAGACGTAAAACTCTACCAGAAAATTGGGGTTAGAGCCTCCCCCTTAAGCGGGGGACTTTCTCCATATTTCTGGAGAGAATAGAGAGTTCCTATGATAAATGTGTTATCATAGGAACAGGAGGAAATTAAAATGCTCGTTCTCGAATTCAAGGCTTACGCAAAACCAGATCAATTCCAGGCAGTCGATGAAGCGATTAAAATTTGTCAATTCATTCGCAACAAATCGATCCGGCTGTGGATGGATGGTGAGGCTAAATCTTGGTTCGACCTCTCCAAATACTGTGCGATTTGGGCGTATGAATTTGACTTTGCAAACAAGTTAGGTGCGATGGCTCGACAGGCTAGTGCAGAAAGAGCATGGGCTAGTATTTCCCGTTTTTACGAGAATGTCAAAAAAGGTATTAAAGGTAAAAGAGTTGGGTTCCCTACATTTCAGAAAAACTGTCGTTCTGTTGAGTATAAAACCAACTCATGGAAACTTGCGGAAGACCGAAAATCGATCGTTTTTACCGATAAGTGTGGAATTGGTAGATTGAAGTTAAAAGGTACTCGCGATCTTAATTTCTATCAACCAGACCAAATTAAGCGGGTGCGGTTGGTCAAACGAGCAGATGGATATTACGTTCAATTTTGCATCTCTGTAGACCGCCTAGAAACCGCTCCATCAACAGGGAAAACAATCGGATTAGATGTCGGGCTAAAAGAGTTTTATACCGATTCAAATGGCGAAATAGCTCCTAATCCTAGATTTCTGCGTAGAGGTGAAGTGCGATTAAAACGTGCCCAACGTCTTGTAAGTCGGAAAGCCAAGGGTGGGTCAAATCGCCGCAAAGCTAGAGTGATTTTAGGTAAGCGACATCTCAAAATAAGTAGACAGCGTAAAGACCATGCCATCAAATTAGCAAGGTGCGTAATCACGTCAAACGACGTAGTAGTTTACGAAGATTTGAGAGTGTCTAACCTGGTAAAAAATCATTGTCTGGCAAAATCGATTAGCGATGCTTCTTGGTATCAGTTCAGAGTGTTCTTAGAATACTTTGGGAAAGTGTTTGGTCGGATTACGATCGCGGTCAATCCTGCATACACCAGTCAAGAATGTAGTAATTGTGGGGAAGTAGTTAAAAAATCTTTATCCACTCGCACCCACATTTGTCAGTGTGGATGTGAAATGGATAGGGATCATAATGCCGCAATCAATATCCTCAATCGCGGGATAGGTACGACGGGGCACGTCGGAACTTCTGTACTCGATACAGTAAACGCTTAGGGAGATTGGATCTCTGGATCAGGTGCAGCAATGCTCTTGATTTAAGTCCGGTCTAGGATCTAAGAATCACCGTCGCTTGGGCGCGGTGAGTGTCAACTTCTAGCTTCTTGAAACACCTTGTTTCTTGCTTCTAAAAATAAATACCTTCCCTTGTACCAACAATCTTTCAGTCAGCTTATAACCGATCGCCCCGAAGTAGACGGGAAATTTCAAGAATGCCAGATTATGGCATTTTGGGGTCTTTTAACGCCTAAAAAAGTCAATTTAGCCAACAACTGACGGCCGCCGTGTCCCGGTCGGCTGGCGGCTAACTGCTGAAAGCCACTCGACGGGCAAGCAGCACCCTTCCAGCTTTTAGCAGTAACGCAAACGAGGAAAAAACTGTCGTGAAATTCCAGTGGCTACTACCGAGTTTCTTAAGTGTATTTTTGCTCGCCGGAGCCGCCGAAGCAGCTAGACTGCAATCTTGGCGGTTTGATGCTTCGGAGAACCGGCTTTATATTACAACAGACGGGGGAGTACAACCCAAGGCTCAACTGATTTTCAACCCGACGCGGTTGGTAATCGACTTACCGGGGACAAGTCTGGGTAGTCCTTCCACCAGCAAACCGCTCTCAGGGGCGATCGAATCGGTGCGGGTAGGACAGTTTGACAACAATACCACCAGAATCGTGGTAGAGCTCAGAGACGGGTTTACTCTAGACCCCCAGCAAGTAAAATTCCGGGGGATTTCTCCCAGCGAGTGGACAGTGGATTTACCCGCACCGATGCGCGGCCCAAGTCAAAATCCGATTTCAGAACCCGGGGGAGAAAGGTTATCGGTTGAATCTTCCGCACCTACCGCCCAGTCTGCCGAGGAAACCGTAGTTCAGAATGTTCAACTGACAGCAGACGGTTTTTTAGTCCGCACTGCCGGCGGCCGGCCCCAAATTAATTTTGAACAAAGTCGCGCCGGAGACATCGCTACCCTGGATATTGAAGGAGCTACTTTAGCTCCGGGCGCAGGCGGCCAACAGCCTCAAACCAATGGCAAGCACGGAGTTGACAAAGTTGAAGTCCGGCAACTGCCAACAGACCCGCCCGTTACCCGCGTGACTTTGCGGATGAAGGGTTCTAATACTCAGTGGCGGGCGTCTGTGAGCAATTCTGGCTCCGTTGTGCTGTCGCCAGGGGGCGCGAGTCCGCCAATTCTGACGCGCTCAGGGCCTATAGCTGTTGGGAGACCGGAGCGAGGAACTTTAGCCAGAGTTCAGTCGATCGATTTAGCTAGTAACGGCACGCAACTGGTGGTGAGAACTGACCGTCAAGTCTCCTATACGAGCGGGTGGGATCAGGCGTCGAAATCTTACTGGATCAGGGTCGCTTCTAGTTCCCTGGCTGGGCAAATTCCTCAGCTCGATGCCAGCAGTCCTGTATCGTTTACTGCTAGCCAAGAAGACGCGGATACTGTGGTGATTTGGGTGCAGCCGCGATCGGGGGTACAGGTAGGTAGGGTGACGAGAACTAGCCCGCAGGTACTTTCTTTGCAATTGCGCGGGGCGAATGCTAGCGCCCAGCCGCCTTTGACTCGCGATTCCAACCCGCAGCCGCTGCCGAGAAGGACGATCGGATCGGGGGATTTGCCCCAAGCTTCTAACCGCCGCTTCGTGGTAGCGATCGATCCTGGGCACGGCGGCCGCGATCCTGGTGCCGTCGGGATTAGGGGCATTCAGGAGAAGGAGATTGTTTTAGATATCTCGTATCAGGTGGCGAGGCTGTTGGAACAGCAAGGCGTGCAGGCGGTGATGACTCGGACTGACGACAGCGAAATCGACCTGCAACCGAGAGTTTCTTTGGCGGAACGGGTGAATGCTACTTTGTTTGTCAGCATTCACGCTAATGCGATTAATATGAGCCGGCCTGATATTAACGGGATTGAGACTTATTATTTTGATAACGGGAAAGATTTAGCCCGGGTGATTCACGCCAGTATTTTGGACGGGACGGGGGCGGCTGACCGCCGGGTGCGGCAGGCGAGATTTTATGTTTTGAGGAAGAGTTCTATGCCTTCTGTGTTGCTGGAAGTCGGTTTTGTGACGGGTGCTGAGGATGCTGCCAAACTTTCCGATCCGGCTTACCGCAGTCAAATGGCGGCTTCGATCGCTCGCGGCATTTTAGTTTATCTTCAACAAAGATAATGGGCAGTTGACAGTTGACAGTTGACAGTTGACAGTTGACAGTTGACGGTTGATTAATGTTAAGTAAGTAGGCGCTAATAAAACAAAGTATGTTAAGTAATTTGACAATTACGCTCGATTCCTTCGTAGTGAGGGCTTGAACCCTCTTTTACAGGGATGGAGCCCTTACTACAAACCTTGAATTATTTACGCCGACTTACTTATTGGTTATTTGTTATTAGCCACAGCAAACGATTAACTAATGACAACAGACAACAGACAACAGTTAACAGACAACAGCCAACAGTTAACAGTTAACAGTCAACAGACAACAGACAACAGACAACTAACTATTAACAAATGACAACAGACTCTGGACAACAAAGAATCGGTATTTTTGACAGCGGTGTGGGCGGTTTGACTGTTTTGACGCAGTTATACGAACAATTGCCCAACGAATCTATACTTTATTTTGGAGATACGGCGAGGCTTCCTTACGGGACTCGCGCGGCGTCGGAAATTGTACATTTTGTCCGGGAAATTATGGCCTGGCTGGTGGAACAGGATGTGAAAATGGTGATTATGGCCTGCAACACCAGTTCTGCTTTGGCGATGGAAATGGTGCAGGCTGAGTTTGATATTCCGGTGCTGGGAGTAATTCTGCCGGGGGCGCAGGCTGCGGTGCAGCAAGGCAAGCGGATCGGGGTGATCGCAACTCCGGCTACGGCTGCTAGCAATGCTTATCGAAATGCGATTTTGGAAATGGATGCGGATTGTCGGGTATGGCAGGTTAGCTGTCCGGCTTTTGTGCCGCTGGTGGAGCAAAACCGGATTCACGATCCTTATACTTATGAGGTGGCTCGGGAATATTTGGCTCCTTTGATTCAGCAGCGCATCGATACGCTGATTTACGGCTGCACTCATTATCCGCTGTTGGCTCCTGTGGTGCGATCGCTCTTGCCTGTTGGGGTGAATTTAATCGATCCTGCGGTGCGTGTGGTGGCTGCTGCGGCGAGAGAATTGGAGGTCTTGGGGCTGCGGAATGCTGGGGAAGCGCTGCCGACTCGTTTTTGCGTGAGCGGGCTTCCGCAGCAGTTTGCGGACTTGTCGGTGCAGTGGCTGGGCTGTACTCCTGCGGTTGAGAAAATATCTCTGCCGACTGTTGTCCGTAGCGAAGCGGGGCGTAAGCCATCGCCCGTATCTGTGGAATCTGTCGAATAAGCCGGACAATTGCTCGATCGCGCGACAATCGCCCAAACCTTCAATCTTAAATCTTACCCTCCAAAACCCTAGGGATTTGGGGGGTTTAGTTTTTGCTGGGAACATTGCAGCTAGCGATCGAACATCGATGTGTAATAAGATTTAACAAAAGCTTTGACAAACAATGCAAATAATGTCCTCTATCTGCTGGATCTCTTCAGCCTTGAACCATGTCACCCTATATATCGCAAGCAGTTTTACTTGTAGACGGCTATAACATGATTGGACTTTGGCCTCGACTCCGAGAGAAGCGCGATCGCGACGAACTCGAAACAGCTCGCCGCGAGTTGATTGAGGTTTTAGTTAACTACAGCGCCGTTCAAGATTTTGAGGCCAGACTCGTGTTTGACGCCCACTATCGAGATACTCCCAGCGTTAAAGAAATGATTACTAAAAATTTATCGGTGCACTACACTGATTTTGGTCAGACAGCAGATACTTATATTGAAAAATCTTGTGCTAATTTGCGATACGAGTTGCGATCGATCAAAGGCAAAGGCCGCATGATTGTCGCCACCTCAGACCGAGCGCAGCAATTGACCGTCGTCGGCTACGGCGCCGAATGGATGTCCGCCCAACAACTTGCTGCTGAAGTAGAATCCACCGCCCGTCGCAGCGAGCGCCAGCACAAATCCCGCAAACACAACTCCAGTCGCTTTCTGTCCAATTCTCTCGATCCAGAATCCCAGCAACGCCTCGCCAAGTTGAGAATGGGGCTGCCTTAGTAGCCCAAACCCTCTCGCTGTATGACAAAAAAAAAGTTTGTCAAAGGCCTTGCTAAATCTAATAAGTTCCGGTACTATTAGTAAATGTGGCTGACCAAAAAGCCTCAATCCTCGGTAGCTCAGCGGTAGAGCAATCGGCTGTTAACCGATCGGTCGTAGGTTCAAATCCTACCCGGGGAGTTATTAAAAACCTGAAGTTGGAATTATCCAGCTTCAGGTTTTTTATGTTTATAAATAGGGCTTGCTAAATAACAGCTTATGCTATGATTTATCAGGAAAAAGATATCCTAATTTCTTATGACGCGATTCATTCACGATCGCTTTGCTAAAGAATTATTGGAAGAACTGCTTTCACCTCTGGGAATGGTGAATATCGGCCGCGATGTGACTTCCGAAGTTCGAGAAATCGATGTTTACTTCACTCCAGGTTTGGCAATTCCTGAATACTCAGAAACCCTGGGATTGTTGGGAAAAATGGCAAGCAAAACTGCAATTTTTGAACCGTTTCGCAATCTTGCAAATGTCGGCGAAGTCATTAGCTGTATCGTTAAGTTATGGGATTTGCGAGGAGAATTGGGGCGGGGGGCTAGAAGAAAAAATGCTCCCTATGATGCTGAGTTGCCCAGACTATGGATTTTGACACCTACAGCATCGAAAGCATTGTTAGAAGGTTTTGGTGCGATACCCAACTCCGAAAATTGGGTTGACGGAATCTATTTTTTGCCGGAGCATTGGCAATCGGCAATTGTGGCGATTCACCAGTTGCCAGAAACTCCAGAAACCTTGTGGTTGAGGATTTTGGGCAAAGGAGGAGTGCAGCAGCGGGCTATTTCCCAATTGAGCGCTTTAGCCGCGTCCGATCCGTTACGGATTATCGCGCTAGAATTGCTGTATCGTCTACAGTCAAATTTAGTAGCCGATACCCCACAGGAATTAGAGCCAGAAGAGCGGGAGTTAATTATGGCGATCGCACCACTTTTTCGAGAACAAATACAAGCAGCAGAGCAACGAGCTAGGGCAAAAGGACTAGAACAAGGACTAGAACAAGGACTAGAACGAGGACTAGAACGAGGCAGACAAGAACAGCAGCGGTTAATTTTAGAAAATTTTCTGCGAGTTAGATTTGGAGAATCAAGCCCGAAAATGACTGCTTTTTTATCTCCAATATCAAAGTTGTCTGCTGCTGAATTTACCGTTTTATTGCTGGCAATATCGATGCTAACCGTCGATCAATCTGGGCGAGAACAGGCGGTAAAGTTGTTGGCCGAAAGTGTCTTGAAAATGTCCGTTACTAACTTGCAGGATATTCTTCCCCAGGCTGTGACTAATTTATTGGCATTGTCTATGGCAGAATTGACGTTGTTTGTTGAACAACTGCCACACTTATCAGATGCTGAATTGACGGAAAGGTTGGGAAAAATCCCTGACTAAAAAAACAGGAAACTTAGAAACCCAATTTCTTGAAAAAGTCGGGTTTCTAAAGTTCTAAGAATTTGACTCCGATCGCAAAATCAAGTGCAGCAGGCCATCGATCAGTCGATCGCAGCACCGAAATCGCAGCGCAACAAGCCACAATTGCTCGTTTAAGAGCTGAAAAACCAGGGAAAATCAAACCCAACAAGCCACAATTGCCCGCCAAAGAGCTCAAATTCGCAACGCTACAAGCGAGGAGCAGCGCCACTCGCAACTGTATCAAGAAGAAGCAATCTCTGCTTCAACTAGCGACACCAAAAAACTCGCCACCGAAACAGCCCAATAGCAACTCAACGAAGCGCAAGCTAAACTCAGTTAAACTCAGGAATCCCGACAACAGCAAATTAACGAAGCCGCAGCAAATCTCGATCGCATAGCCGAAGTGCTGCCCGTTGACGTGCAAGCAGCCTCCGCCCAAGCCGCCGCCAAAGGCGCCAAAGCCAATCTGGCTCTAGCTTACATTCGCTCTCCGAGAGATGCCCAAGTCCTGAAAATTAACACATATAGCCTTTCGAGCTCTCATATGAGGTACCCGACGGGCTTGCGGGCTTGCGGGCATACCTCACCACGCTTGAGAACCGCTATAGCGATGGGTTTCGTAGTAGGAGTAATTATCGTTTACCAAGTCCTATCAACCGATGTCAGCGACCAGATGGCAGAAGACGCTACTTTTAAAGCAATCGGCTACCGCGGAACCCCCAAAACGCCGAAAAGATGGCCAAATATAAGCGAGTTCCCTGACTGCTGGGTCCAATTGAAAAGTCAGCTTAAATAGTTATTAGTTACTTGTTAGTTGTTATTTGTTGCTTCTAATAACCAATAACCAATAACTAATAACCAATAACCAATAACCAATAACTAATTGCTAACAACCAATCCTTGGCGATAAATCCCCAAATTCTGTTGATACATTGCTTCGAGTTTGGGCATAGACGATTCCACGGAACCGCCAAAACGCCGAAAAGAAGGCCAGATGTAAGCGAGTTTCCTGACTGCTGGCTCCAATTGACCCGCTTCTATATCTCCCAAAGCACCTCGTTCTCGGATTAATTCTATAGCCATCAAATCTTGATTTTGGGGGCTGAAATCCTTGACGCCAAATTTTTTGGCGAATCTGTCCCAAGTTGTGCTGAGAAATTGATATCGCCCCGCAGCGTCAGAACAGAGTTTTTTGCCGTAGCGGCGGCCGCATCTCATTTCCCTGGGATGGTCGCTGAAACTGGCAAATTTGGTGCCGGTGTACTGGGTATAGTAGCCATCGGATGCGACAGTGCCTTCGGCGGCGGCGATCATGTCGAGAAATGCTTTGACTCGATCGCGCTCGATGTTATGCTCTCTCGGGTCTGGTGAGTCGATCGGTGCAACTTTCGGCAACGGTTTGGGGGGCGACGCGATTTCTGCCGAGATAGTTTGTCCCCACAGTTTCGGGGTCATTCTACCCAAAAAAAAGCACAAAAAAATGCACAAAGTCCACCCCAGTCTGAAACGGAGGCGTTGAGACGGGTTCCTATGCTCCCGCATCGGCCACCCTTGCAGGGGGATAGCTGCGGGCAAGATTCTCGTTTGCTGACCGAAGGCGAACAGCGATTTCAGTGCTAGCAAGGTTTGCTTGTAGAAACGGGGTGCAAGTTTGCGAGCCCTCATCGCTGCGGCGAAAGTCTGAACGTCTGCCAAAGTAACTTGTGCTAACGGTTTTTCGACAAAGGTTCGGAAATGGTTGGCTGCCTGCCAGCTAAAGCGCTTGCTGGGGGTAGATTTGCGGTTTACCCACAGGCGAATTAGCTCCTGGTCGGACATAGGGAGCAGATGGCTTCCCAGACGTTCTGATGCGTGCAAGATTACCTCCTGATATCACTTCAAGTTGAAGCTGCCTAGTTAGAACGGATGAGAGGGACAGGGATCAAGGAAAACTGGCTTCAACCATACTAAGTGATACTACTAAGCGCTCACGGGGTCAAGTTTCATCGCCGATTGTTCGAGGAGTTGAGTGTAAAGTTGGCTGAGTTGGGATGCTACACCGTCCCAACTGAAATAGGTTTGGACGCGCCGGCGGCCTGCTTGTCCGAGTTGCTGGCGCCATACTGAATCAACTAACAGCCGATCGATCGCACTTGCAAACAGTGCTTCATTTTTCGGCGGCGCCAGCAAACCGGTTTCTCGTGGCACTACGGTATATTTCAGCCCTCCCACGTCGGAGACAACTACAGGCGTGCCGCAGGCCATCGCTTCAATGGCGACTAAACCGAATGGTTCGTAGTGGCTGGGAACGACGCAGACATCGGCGGCGGCGTAGTAGGCGGGGAGAATGTCTCGGCTCAAGCCGCCCGGAAAACTGGTAATGTCGCTTAAGCCTAATTCTTGAACTATGTTGCCGATTCGATCGCGCTCTTTGCCGTCGCATTCGCCCTCACGCCACCCGCCGCCAAGGATCAGTTTTAAATCGACTTTGCGCAGCGCTGACAGACTAACGGCGCGGACTAAGGTTTCGATGCCCTTCCGGGGGTCAAAACGGCCGACGTACAACACGACTTTGGTTTCGGGGGCTATTCCCAACTGGCGGCGGGCGAACTCGCGCCCGATCGACCCAAACCGATCTATTTCCGTACCGCAGGGAATGATGTCAATCTTGCCTTTTGAGGACACCAGAGACCTCATGTGTTCTTTTTCTTGGGGACTGGTAGCCACCACGCGATCGGCTGTTTCCAAAAGTGTTTTTTCAACTTGCAGCCTGGTTTTAGCAATCATCGGAATTGTCGAAACCGACTTGTATTTAACTGCTGCCAAAGAATGATAAGTATGAACTTGTCGCAAAGGTTGGGATTTTTTCAACTCCATTCCCACCCAAGAAGACAGCCAGTAATTCGTGTGAATTAAGGGATATTGAAAGCCTGACTCTAACTGAAACTTCTGAAATTCTTGAACAAAGATTGGCAAATATCCGTAAAGTTCGTCGCGGGGAATAAATTCTTGCGGCCCTGCTACTAGCCGAATTGTCCGGCAATTGCGACTGTGCTGTACAATGCTTGCTTGTTCCGGGTCTGATGAGCGGGTGAACATATCAACTTGCCACCCCTGTTTCGCCAGAGCTTCCCCTACTTGACGCACGTAAACATTTTGCCCGCCCGCTTCTTCTTTGCCAATTTCCACAGCCGGATCGCCGTGTACAGAGATCAGAGCAATGCGTTTTTTAGTTAATGAAATCATGATTGTTTACCAAAATTTTTAAAAAACTTGCAGATTGAAAGTGTTATTTTGGCTGCTGCGCGAGGAGTGCAAGGTTAAATCTAATTTTAATTAAAGTCAAAATGTGCGATCGAAAGATCCCCCCTCAGACGGAAATTGACGAGAGTGAAGAGAATAGGAGCATCTCGATTTTGTGGGAAATATTACAAAAATATGATGCTCCCAGAGCATCTGCCCCGTGAGATATAACTATCTTGAATACGATCGGGCGATCGACCTCTAACTCAGCATTGAATGTTAAGACTTGTTCCGATGTTTGCGTGCAGAGGATTCCCCATTTTCGCTGTCGAGGAGATTGTTTCGCGAACTTCGCATTTTGGAGCCATATCGGTTAGCCCAAACTTGGGTAAACTCCGCACCTAAAAAGAGAATTTGAGCGGAATAATTAATCCAAAGCAGGATAATCACGAACGAGCCCGCAGCACCGTAGGTAGAGGCAATACCGCTACCTCCGAGGTAAATTCCAATTAGCGATTTGCCGATCGTAAACAGCATTGAGGTGATGGCGGCACCGATCCAAACATCATTCCAGGCAAGATCGACATCGGGCAAAAGTTTGTAAATTAACGCAAAAAGCAGCGTGACTACACCAAAGGAGATCGCAAAGTCCACAATCTGCCAAATACCAACAGGTAACTGCAACCAGCCGTTCAACCAATAGCTGATGGCAGCTAAAACGGCGCTGAGGACTAAAGATACTAGCAGTAAAAAGCCTATACCTAAAATCATCGCAAAAGACAATACGCGGTCTTTCAGGAATCCCCAGATGCCACGTCCGGGTGGCGGTGAAACATTCCAAATAGCATTTAGGGCTTCTTTGAGATTAGTAAATACGTTGGAAGCGCCCCACAAAAGTGTAGCGATGCCGACTATAGTAGCAATCATTCCCGACTTGGGCTCGGAGGCTTTTAGAATCAGTTCTTGGATAGTTTGGGCGCCATCTTTGCCGATTAAACTTTGGAGTTGGGCGACGATTTGACCTTGGGCTGCGTCTGCACCAAACACTAAACCCGCGATCGCAATTACGATAATTAGCAGCGGGGCGAGGGAAAAAACCGTGTAATAGGCTAGGGCGGCGGCTAGGGTAGGCGCTTTATCTTTTTGCCATTGAGTAAAAGTTTCTTTGAGCAGCGATATGACTGTTTTTAACTGCACGAGATTGAGTTTCCTTATATTTAGCGTTCATCAACGGATGATAATAGGTTAGGAGTTTTTCAGCCTCGGCCACAAGATAGATTTTTTGATTAGCAAATTGCTTTTTTATCTGTTTTGAACAAACCGCGAAAATGCTAATGGTGGGAAGGAATAAAAAAGACAAGAGAAAGAGTTGACAAATTCTACGGGTAAGGTGCGCAATGCGAACCATACATAGGAAGAATACCGGTAGTGCGGATATCCGAAATGTGGGGCGGTAAATCTATCTGAATCGCAAGCTAAGATGAGAGAATTAACCTAAAAAATCTATCATATTAGATATCTATCTTGAACAACTTTACTTCCCTGGAAATAGAAGTCGCCGAAACATTGCTGAGATTAGGAATGTTACTGGGCTTAATACTTTTAATCGCCTTTTTTGTGGCGGCAGAACTAGCATTAGTATCAGCAGACAGACATCAAACCCGTCAACCCGCCCGGTTGCGCGATCCCCAAAATGCCAAAACCGCCGAACTCGTCCACCAAGCGCAGAACAATATAC
>PVWI01000218.1 GCA_003003725.1 filamentous cyanobacterium Phorm 6
CTCATTTTTGTCTTGGATGATTCACTTTTACTCCCTCAATCCCCCTATGTGCCAGTTGGGGGTGCGGAATGTGGGTTTAGACTGGATGGGTGAATGTGGGGATGAGTCTCCATCAGCAGTCCCATTTGCCGATTGCCGATCGCCCCTTGCAGGTCGTCCTCCTGGTGTACCGGGGATTTTACGCTAGTTTTGGTGGGGTGCGATCGTGTGGCTTCTGCCGTTTTCCTTTGGTGCGATCTTTGTTTGTCCATTGTTTTGTCTTTCCACAATTTGTTCGGTACGAGTTGACTGTTGACCGATAAACTCTGGGTAAAATTCCGCCCTTACGTCCCTTCTCCAGCCGCAGCCTGTTCATTTTGCCCTTCGAGCAACCCTGGACTATCTAAGGGCTGTGACTCATCGCCTTGTGCTTCGTTTTCTGCTTCGGCGAGCTCCTCTTCGAGAACCTGTATCGCACCGCTGATTCGCAGGAGGGTTTGTCGCAAGTTGCTCAATTTTGCTTCGTACTCTGCCTGGAGTTTTATGCCTGTTTCATATTCTTCTTTGAGGGTTTTGTAACGTTTTTCAATCCGCTGTTTCATACTCTTTCCTTATGGGTTTTTTCCTTTCCTATTCATTCATATGAATGAATAAGCTGTTGTGCATCTAATTATTCTGTCAATTTTTCTACAATTATTGTGGGACGGGCAGGAGAGCCCGTCTCTGTATTCAATTTAGATGCTCCGCAGCTTAGCCATACATTTCTATACATCTTGCTTTTGCTATGATATGTCCCGGATTAGCCGCAGTTTTTGCACAAAGATACCAGTAGTTAACGTTATTTTCATTTCTCGTTTCTATCCAGACTTTTTCGCCGTCACCATTGAAGCTTCCGCCAATACTTGTTAAAAATGCAACGGAATTATCACTGGGATGCATCTTAACCTCTCTATTTCCACTTATTATGTATCCCGCATCTTCTTTTTTTTGTATGAAGTAGTTCAAGTCGTAATCCTGATAACCACATTTTTTTCCTTTTATTGTCCCTTGAGCGGTGATGTTTCCCTCTTGATCGATTTTTAGTAAGGGGTCGTTTTTATCGCCATACTTACCAGTTGATGAAAAGTAAAAATTGCCAGAATTGGTCACAAATCTCATATCTCGATTAAAATCATTGGAATAAAGTCCTAAGTCGGGATTATCCTCAAATACCCATGGCAGTTCAAATGGGTCACCCGTTTGGATCATGTTTTTGGTGATTCTGACACCCCCCAGGATAATTATATTGCCGTTGGCAAAAATATCTCCGACTACCTCTAACGCTCCATTATTGACGCTTGTGTTAATTCCGATACTGGTCGCTTGCAGCGTTTGTTTGACGGTCATATCTTTCTTTACATCGAGATAGCCATTCAGCTCTGTGTTACCTGTAACCTCTAGTGAGCTGCTAATTCTCAAACCGCCGTCGAGACTTGCGATAGGTGGGAAGGCTCTCGTCGGAACTTGCAGGTTGATTACGTATTCGTTTTCTCCGACACTAATACTCTCTTTAACTGCTAGCGTTCCGCTAATACTCAAACTGCCAGTGAGATCGGCTAAATTGGGATTTTCTTCGCCAGGCGATCGCAGTGTGAAACCTGTTTCATTTTCTCCTACCCTCAGACTTTTTACTGTCAGATTATTATTGATTGTTGTGCTTTCCGTTACCGTCAAAGTATTGTTCAGTTGCGTAGGACCAGTAACATATAGCTTCCCGCTAATGCTCAAACCGCCGTTAAGTTGGGCTATATTGGTATTATCCTCGCGTTGCGATCGCAACGTCACTCCATTCCCATCTTCCGTAGGTAAGCAAATCCCTGAATACTGTCGGACACTCCGATCGATATTTTCGACTTTTCCCCCCTTAATTTTCAGCTTTGCAAGTGGTATAACGTCTGGTGTAGTAGATTTACTTAGCTCTAATTTGGGCTTTTCTTGCACGCGCCGAGCCATGCTCTCCTCACTATCCTGTTTTTCTGTTAGCTCCTCATATCTAATTGATAAAGTATATTCCCCATCTTCTATGGGTTTTTTGTTGGCGTTATTCTCTAATTCTACGGCTCGATCGTCTGGCAGAATAATTTGCCGTCCTTGTGAATCGATCGCCGTTCCTGCTGATACCTTTACTGCCAAATCTTTATCTTCGCTGACTTTCAACCCCTCGGCAATCCCTGATACATGAAGAAGACGGTTGTGGCGGCGCTGACGGTCTATGTGGTATTTCTGTTCTAACAGAAAGTCATCTTCTAGTAGATACTGACCAGCAAAATAGTTGGGTCGCTGGTCTATTGCTTTTTCTTGTTCTTTGTCTTTTTCGTTGGATGCCATCTTGCGTTTCCTCTCTGTTGTTTTTTCTTCAACTTTTACTTTACTTGATATCCCGATTTTTTTGGCTATTTTTTTCTTTCCCGAGTGATTTAGATGCTTCGGTTTTAACTCCCGTATCTGTTCCCAAAATTGTATTCCCTTCTCTCGGCGGTTTTCCTTTAATCTGAAAAATTCTCAAACCTCGCTGTAATTTTTCTCCATTTCTCTCCAATATAATTTCTTTTTTTTTCTCTCGTTCATTCGAGCTGGGTTCCAGATGATAATTAACTGTTAGATTGACTTCAACTTGGCGATCGCTCAGGTTATCAACGATTACATATATATACCATTTATTGTTTTGCTCCGTCTGCTGTTGTGCCACTTCGTAGGTGACTTCCAAGGTATCGCTGCTGCTGATTTTATAAACATTGGGTTCTGGCTGTCCCAAATTAGCTTTGATACTGAGCCTCAAAGAGCTTTTGGGTGTATTAGTTTGACTGACAGTAGCGACGATCTTACCAGGTTTCTCCAAACAGATAGGATACACATTGCCCGTGACCCGCATTGTTGGCACCAGAATTTTCAGAGCATAATAGGTATGCGCTGGCTTCTCCTGGTCAATAATCGCCTTGGCAATTCGAGCCTGTTGCCAATACTTTTCTAGGTCAGGATCTGGTAAAGTTACCTGGACTTGAAAGTAGTGGGGCGGGTCGTCAAATTCAAAAACCTCAACTTTTTTAGGCAAATTAGAGCTTTCCAGATAAAGCTCCAGAATTTTTTCAAGACCTGCCTTTGTACCGCGCCGACGATACAACGGCACAATTTGTCTGATAAACTGGCGCTTGGTTTCCTCCGTCCATTCTTCCCGCAAGCTCAACGCCACCCAACCCGCCAACCAAGGTAAAAATTCACTCTGAGCTGTATCATAGTCTTCTTTTGTACCCGGATTAAAGTAAGTATGGATGCGGTTAATTTCTTCTTCTAACCCGTG
Organism: filamentous cyanobacterium Phorm 6; assembly: GCA_003003725.1. Taxonomy (GTDB): domain Bacteria; phylum Cyanobacteriota; class Cyanobacteriia; order Cyanobacteriales; family Microcoleaceae; genus Microcoleus. Next base: position 3,317 of record PVWI01000218.1, read on the forward strand.
TTGTTTCGGAAACGGATCTTGAGGTTCGGCAGAGGAGAAACCGCTCAAAATCCGCTCGAAAGCCAGTAAGAACCGCCCCAAAAACGGATCGGCTTGCTGGCTTGCTGGCAGATACTCCAAATAACTACTTACTCTGCTTGATTGGTTATTGGTTTCCATTCTCCCCCCCTTTGTTCCATCATCGTAAAACTATTTTTATCAACTTGCACTGCCACCAATTCATTGTCATTGAGGATAATGCTAGTCAGGTTATTATTATCAGTAAGCTGCTCAGTTTTGGTAGCACCAGATACCTCAAGGTTGACTCCCCGAACATAATCCACCCCAGGCAATCGATCCAGTAATTGATAAAGTTCAGAAATGTAGACATTCTGACCAAACGGCCAACCTTTGCCCTCCCAGTAGGTCTGTGAGTTAAGGGGAGCGAAGAAATTTTCTACCTCCTTGATTGCCTTGTCTGGAACTGTCAATGGATTAGCACCATCCTCTAGATATAACTGCGCCCTAATTTTTAAATGCACATAATCGGGGGCTACGATGTGAAGGCGAGTAGTCAAGAGTCGCCATTCATCCAGATATTCCATCAGAGCCTTGGTTAGCTCTTGTGTGGGTTTGGGTTCTTTCTCTATAGATTCCGGAACCACCACCAAACTGATATGTCCGGGTGCTTTTCTGGTTCTGGCTACCGAGTCTGTTTGACTTAGATTCCGTTCTGGAATGCACCGCGATCGCCTAACCTTACCTTCAATTGAGTCACTCTTCCACGCCAGCGCCAGTTCCTCGAAATCTTTACTACTAACTGCCCGATCGTGTCTTTGCAGGTCTAAAACAGTTTGTCGAATTGCTACCTGTAAATCCCCTTCCAGCTTCCATTCAGGGCCATTGAGCAGCAAGAGAAACGTTTCCACATTCTTGTCGGTAACACGATTGACCCGATACAATGCCATCTCGGTCAACCAAGCCAGCAACTCAATCAGGATAATTCCGGTATCGCTTGGATTGTGGTCTGTCCACTCCGGACACTCGATCGGAATCAGAGAACGCGCTTCTTCTACAAGGTCAGCATAGGTGCGGTCATCCAAATTCGGCAAGGGTAATGACATTTTTATGCTCCCTCCTTTGGCAAGTTCGAGCTAATAATAAGGGTGCCAGAGTAAATCAACTGCTCTGGAGATAAGTGTTTCGTCTCAGGGTCTGGTTCGACCTTTAATGACCGAACGTGGTCAACGCCTTGAATTGACTGGATTACTGCATATAAATCCGACTGTTGAGGCAAACGCCCCAAAGCCCATCCCTGACCTTTTTTTCCTCCTGTCAGGGGATGTAGGAATTTTTCCAACTGCTCAACGACTGCTGTTCTGACCGCATCCGCCGTCTCCAGGGATTTCGGAACCACCTCAGCCGTAACCGATACAGCCTGCCACTCTGGACCAGTAACTTGTAAGTCTACACTGGGGTCACAACGCTCGCGCATATAAGCCTTCACCCGATCGATCAATCCCAGACTGGGAACAGGTTGAGGCGCTGTAGTTCTCGGCACGATCAGGATTCTGATTTGTCCGGCATTGTCAGCTTTGGCTTTGTTGTGATTATCTAAGTTGGGAGTCTTGCGGTCTAGCCACAAGTTAGGATCGAGCGGGTCGAATGGGTTGTCTTTTTGCTCCTGCGACTTCTGTTTAAAAGTAGGAGCGATCGCTTTTGCCCTAGCGACATCTTCTGGTGAAGCTTCGTAAGCCAAATCCTCAAAGTCTTGAATCGTTACAGCCCGATCGCGGTGGCGAAGAAACTTGGGCCCTCGTTCTTTTACCTGATCGATAGATTCCTGTTCGGTTCCCCCCCCAGCAGCTTCCAGGTTAGTCACCTTTTCTATATATGGAACCGTAGTCTTTAGCTGAACAACGGTATTAGCAGCCAAATTTCCCCGCGTCCCGCCACCCGTTTGATACTGCCAGAGGCGAATATTGTTGCGTCCTTGAGGCGGCACCATACCATACTGCCCATCCCCAAACCGCACTTCTCCCGTCAACCGATCCAAGACATAATGGCGATCGCGCGGCTTTGAACCATAGAAGTCCCGCACTTTATGCCAGCGCACCCATACAGCTTCTATCTGTCCAGCCTCATCCCTGACAACCTTTACCGCATCATTTCCCTCTAGTAACTTGATCGCTGTCCGTTCCTCAGCAGAGGGAATCTTGACTTCCTGCACTTCTAGCTTCTCACCTTGGAGTACGGGTTTTTGGACAGTACGGAAAATCTGACTGGTAGTGCCATCACTCGACCCTAAAATCTCATTTTCCAGGGTTATTGCCTGAGTTGCCCACATCGTGTTGGTCAGCAGTCTTTGCAGGCGAGGCGGTACGCAAAACTGACCTTCCTGCCAATTTACTCGCAACCAGAAAAGCTCTTGACCAAATTCCGAAGTTTTTTTCCAGTCAGTTGGGCTGATAAACTGAATCAGCCCCCGTTCAGCAAAAGCATTCGTTTCATCTTTAACTCCCAACCAAGACCACCCGTAAGGACTGGCATATTCCCAAACCAGTCGCACGGGTTCTGTATCGCTGGGTTGCACTGACTGTGGAGGTTCTACCTGAGCAAAAAGGCTTGTGTGTCGATTCGCAAACGGTTTGTCAAACCCCAGGTAGAGAGCCGGATTTTTGTCTGCCGTGAGCGTAAATGGTGAAAAAGGAGAGACATTTTTACTATTTTCTGGTAGGCGATTGACGTAGATGAAATCGTTGTAAGTTTGGCAAGCAGACAAGGAAACATCGTTTTTAGTATAGCTATATCTCAGTTTCAGTGATTTTATAGATGGCGGTCCAAAGTTTAGATTTGATACAAGGAATACACTGGTAGCTTTTACTTGCTTACAGGTTGTCTGTTGGGTGAGAATGAGTGTACCAGAATCTTTAACACTTTTAATCGTGCGCTCGTCCTGGGTGTTACTGCCCAACCCCAAGCGGATACTATCCCCAGCCATAAAGCCTCTGGCGCTATTGACTTTTAGCTCCGTTGCCCCAATGTTTGCATCTTCACTGAGAGTAGTGAAGGTTATTGGTTGACCAAAAGCAGTTCCAGAACCATAGTTGCCTTTATTCACAATCCGAACTCGAATCCAATAATTACTCTCTCCATTAACTTGAGTTGGAGCAATTGTCGCGGGTAAAGTCAGGGGCACCTCTCCGCTGCTGGTAAAGTTAGTGGCTGAGGGAGTGCTACCGCTGGACGTACTTTTTAACAACTCCAGCCATTTACCGCCATCCCATACTTCCCAAGCCACCTGGACACCGCCATCAGCTTTAACAGATAAACCTTCACTTAATGTTACTACGATCGTAACTACTGCACCAGGTTGAGCGAAGGCTTGTTTACTTGAAATGTAGAGCGTGTCGTTAAAATGTGGTTGTTCGCCAAAAGGGTAGAAGTCTTTGCTGATATCGAGGGGAACCGTGTTAAAAAAGCAAAACTCAGGCGTTAAATCGTTCTGCTCTATATTTGCACTAACAGTGATGCGATTAATCGTTGGGAGTTTTGAGAGGCATACACTCGACTCTTTTGGATGACTATATTTGAGAGGTTGCTCGATGGTGAGAGTTTTTCCCTGAATATTAGTAACCTTGCAGTCCTCCTGGTTATTACTACCAGCAGCAATCCTGATTGTTTTACGTTCTGCAATAAAGCTTAAAACATTCTTAACCTTAAGCTGTTTTGTCCCTTCTTTTGCATTTTCATCAAGATTTGTTTGTTCCATTGATGCCCGCAACCACCCAGCTTCTATGCCATTGATAGTCAGTCGCGTAGGAACTGGCGGGTTATTAATAATCACTTCCGAATTCCCAGCTTTTTGGTCGAGGAAAGGCGACAGCGATCGCCAGCTACCGTCCCAGTATGACCACGACCAAGTTTTCGGTAGATTTGCTAGATCGGTTGCTTCGGTAAAGTCGAATTTTAGAGTTATAGTTTTGTTTCCAGGTAAAGTAAAGAGTTCATTGCAGGCTAAATACAGACAATGCTCGATCGGCTGTTCTGCTGTAAACGCTTCAAATGCAGCATCTTCTTTACCCGTTGCCTGTAAAGTGCGATCGCTATACAAGTCTTTCTCAGGTTCCCGCACAAACACCGCTTTCAGTTGGGCAGTCGTTACAACCAGTTCGCGATCGGTTTCAAACACCACTTCTTCTTCCTGTTCATCAGCAGGTGGGGCAGCGACCTGAGTGTGGGCAGGAACCAGCGCATCTACAGGACTCCTTTCTACTAAAGAAAAAGTCAGAGGCACCTTGGCAGGCTGAGGAGGCAATAGCTGAGTGCCAATTAAGTCGAGAAAAGCCAGGAAATTTTTGTCTGGGGCTTGGTTGAGGCGATCGCTCACCAGCGCAGCCATGCGCCCAAAGATGCGAATCAGCCCCATCCCAGCATCGCGATCGCCTTGCCAACCTTTGACCTGTACTAATTCGTTACCTTTACTTTGAGCAATTTTTTCAGCTAATTCTTTATTGATTAAATTCCCTGATTTTCCAATTGTATTGCCTTGATTATCAATAAAATCTTCATCTAAAATGCGACCAGCTAAGGCGTTGGGCTTTGGCTCAACCAAAGCGGTAAAGCCTTTTACCAGTTCAACCGTTTGGTTAACGATATCATCATAACTGCGATTGTCTATTTTTGGAGGCTGAATCGACATAATAATTACTGTAAATAAAACGGATAAACCAAATTAAACCGATTGTTAGTTGTGCGAACCTGATAATTAATTAACATCAGCAGTCGATTCGGCTGAGCTTCATCAGGATTAGCATCTACTTCCAGTAGATCGATACGCGGTTCCCAGTCAATCAGCGCTTGACGTACTTCGTCAATGACTTGTCCGATCGTGCCAGGGCTATTATTGGCAAAGACCAGATCGTGAATGCCACACCCAAAATCGGACCGCATAATGCGCTCGCCTTTAGCAGTACCCAGAATCATCAAAATCGACTGGCGGACGCAATTTTCATAGCGTGCCATTTCGACTTTACCGCCCTTGAGTTTCACCGGCGATGTCCATCCAACCCCTAAAAAATCAGCACCCATTTACATTCCCTTCACGCGAACTTGAGTCACCAAAATATTCAACGAAGTGCCAGTAGGTATCGCCACCGCTTTGCTATCCTGCAGCAAAACAGGCTGTCCCATTACCTTGACTCGGAGTGCAGCACTCACCCACTGCGCCATTACACAAGGGCCAACGTTAGCTGGCGGTGGTGGATTGACGCAACCTGCAACCGTATAGGGAAATACCTGAGTCACCACAGGTTGTCCCATCACTTTTACTCTGGGATTAGGGGCTGTAGGTTGTGCTTGTCCCCCATGAGCGCAAATAACACTCGCCCCAGCGTGTAACAAATATCCCGGCATTTCACATTACCTCCAACGCACCATCATTGATTTTCACGCCTGCCATACATTTCAAAGCCATGCCAGCATTAGCTTGAATATTGCAATTAGAATTGGCTTTTACCTCAACTTTTGAATTGGCTTTAATTTCACAATTTTGCTGAGTTTGAATAGCTAAATTTTTACACTTGATAGAAATATCTCCATCGCTACTTTCCAGACTGATTTTACCTTTAGCTTTTATCGAAATATCTTTTTCTCCTTCGATGCTAATCGCGTTATTTTTTGAATCGATGACGATCTTGTTGTTGCCAGTCTTGTCGCAGATAGTAATCTTCTCGGCGTTTTCCGTATCGTCCAGAATAATCTGATGACCGCTGCGCGATTTAATTACCCGCAGATTGTTCTTGCCATCGGTATTAGATTCAGGCGGCTTATCTTGACCATTCCAAAGCCCGCCCAAAATATAAGGAGAAGAAATATCGCCGCGATCGAAAGCCACTAACACCTCATCATCGACTTCCGGCAAAAAGTAGAGTCCCCGCTGCTTCCCCGCCATCGGCGTCAGTACCCTCGCCCAATAACTTTCATCTGTCTCGGACAGCCAAGGAAATTTTACTTTGACTCGTCCCAAACCCTCCTCATCTTTGTTATTAGTCACGATGCCTACAGTGACGCCGTAAAAGCGATCGCTTCCCTCATTTCCATCCTGTAAATAGGATAGCATATTCATTGCCATTACGCCGCATTCCTCCTGACCGAAAATTCCGTGCGATATCCTAAATCTTCGGAATAAATATGAGTGACTGAAGTCAGATAATAAAGACCGCTAAAACGTTTACCCAATCCTGTCATTTCGATAGTATGACCGACACGCAATTCAGGATTTCCATGACACATACCTTCACCCGTAATATAAGCGAGAGCCATATCATTATACTGTCCTTTAGCTATCTGTTCTGCTTCCGCTTGACTTAATACAGGCTCATTAATAATAACATGAGTGGCTTTACCAAAAGCGAGATTAGTATTTTTGGGTCCGCTAGTGCCTCCTTTCATGGTAGTGGTTTCATCGCCAGCACCAGCTTTGCCAACCAGAGCTTTTTTCTGCTTCACATCCCAGGTATGGACTTCTACCTGTCCTACCTGGCTCATCGTACTCAAACGAGGCGAAAATTCTATTAAATCGTCGCTTCGATTGAGCGTCAAAACCTTTTGAGTATTATTTTGGTGCGATCGAAAGTATAAGGTTTTGCCTTCTACTGTCACCTCATACCCAATGCGCTTAGCCCTTTGCTGGAGAAATTCTAAATCGGTTTGGTTGGCTTGGAAAATATATTCCAATTTTATACTGGTATCTTTAACTTTGCAACTAATTCCCTGTTCCCCAGCTATTTTACTAGCAATATCGCTATCTTTCATCTGAGTAAAAGAGCGAGTTTTACTGCCCCTTAACAGTCGATGGCGCAAATCGTGACCCCGCACCACTAAAATCGGAGTTGCCGTTTGGGAAAATTCCGGTTCTAATCCGGTAATTTCTCCAACAATTAAAGTTTTTAAAGTGTTCCCGTACCCCATTTGAACTTCGATCGTATTCCCAATCTCGAACAATTCACTATCTGCCCAAGTAATTTGGCTTTTTACCAGATTCCAGTTCACCAATTCGAGGGTAAACATAGCGGGTATATCCAAATCTTCGGAAACGGTTACTGAGAGTAAATCTCCGACTGTTTCCATAGGTAAGCGGTTTCCTTTAATCAGGACGTTCAACTTAGGAACTAATGAGTCAACTCCACTAGGGTTAGGCACTGTAATTATTGCCTCCCTTGCGTAATGCTATCCGCACGCCTTGGCGGTATCGTCAAAGATGTACCGGGTTCCAATAAACGCGGATTATCCATGTTATTTTCTTTGGCAATTAACCGCCACAGAGCAGGATCGTTATATTCTTGTGCGGCGATGCTGCTGAGAGTTTCTCCTTGCTTAACAATCCGGATCGGGTCGTCTATTGGATTTTCAATTTTTTTCTGTTGTGTGGGGTTTTGCCACTCCTCAAAATTGCAACTTAACTTAGCAGCAACGGGAGTTCCATCTTCTAAAAAGTGGGTAAGAGTTTTAGTTAAAGATTTAAGGATTCCCAGAGGCAATAAAACATTTTTACCCCAAATTATTTGACATAAAGGGGGTCTGGCATTTTTTCCAATCAGAGTTAAGCTGTAAATGTGCTTAGTATAGTTTTGAACGTTTTCTGGCGGATATTTCCCTAAAGTTGTAGTGTCAAAAAATAACTCAATGGTTAAAGTGGCTGGTGCGCGACTAGCAACTAAGCCCTTGTCGCTATCTTCATGCCAACCTGTTTTGCTAAGTAGTCAAACAAAATTAATTACACAAATCAAATAATATGATATACTCAAACCATCAAGTTTTATTTAAAGAGGT
>PVWI01000219.1 GCA_003003725.1 filamentous cyanobacterium Phorm 6
CGCAGTTAGCCGACCAAATGGCGATCGCCATTCAGCAAGCAGAACTTTACAGCAAAGTTCGAGAAGCAGCGGTTAAATCTCAAGCCCAAACCCAGCAATTGCAAGCTACATTAGAAGAATTGCGATCGACTCAACAGCAATTAATTCAAAGCGAAAAAATGTCCGGTTTGGGACAAATGGTGGCGGGAATTGCTCACGAAATTAACAACGCCAACAATTTTATCCACGCTAACTTGTTTCACGCTCAAGAATATTTTAAAGTCTTGAACGAAGCCCTCGAACTGGCAGGAAATGCCTGCCCGGAAGCAGCACAAGCAATTGTCAAAATTAATGAAGAACTAGAACTAGATTACATTCGAGAAGACTTTGGCAAACTGCTCAATTCAATGCGAGAAGGCAGCGGCAGGATTCGATCGATCGTGATGACGCTGCGAAGTTTTTCTCGCTTAGACCACTCGGAATTTAAAGCTGTAGATTTGAACGAAGGTTTAGAAAGCAGTTTCTTGATGCTGCAAAACAAGCTTAAAACAAATATCAGAATTGATAAACAATACGGAAATTTGCCACTAATAAAATGTCATGCTGGTCAAATAAACCAAGTATTTTATAATTTGATTGACAATGCTTTAGATGCGATTAATTCAGCGGGAAAACCAGGGGAATTAACCATCCGCAGTTTGCAAAGCGAGCCAAACTGGGTAACAATCTCTGTCCGCGATACAGGAACAGGCATTCCTACGGAAATTCAAGACAAGATTTTCGATCCATTTTTTACCACTAAACCCGTGGGAAGTGGTACTGGTTTGGGACTTTCAGTTTGCTATCAAGTAATTGTCCAAGCTCACGGCGGCCGGATTAAGTGTATCAGTCAAGTTGGTGAAGGAACGGAGTTGATTGTCGAATTGCCACTGACATAGCACTTTTCTGGTAAGTAAAGTAGAGAGAAAGCCCGATAGTACAGAGAAACCGGGTTTCTTGAACAGAATTATTTTCTCTTGCGAAAACTGTAAAGAAACCCGGTTTCTGTGGCAAACAAAGTTTTAAGTGTCGAGATTGTGCCAGACAATTTGTTATTTCTCCCAGACATCAGTCGATTTCGGAATAAACAACAAAGTTGATAGATAGACTTTTATAAGAAAGCTCCCTTTCATCCCTGTGGCTTCAGCCCAGGGATGAAAGGGAATGGCAGACTTTAGTTTGTCTTGACACAGTTAAGCAGGGCAGGCTAAAATTAGTTTTGTCAGTACAAGACATTAAAACCTACCCCCGGACTGGAGGAAAGTCACGACCGAGGAGCTAGTTGTAAGACGCTTGATAGCAGACCGCCATTTTTGGCAAAAGGATTGCGCCCGGAAACCCTGACAATAGGGATATTAAGGCTGAAAAGTCTTAAGAATCCCCGTCGCTGTCTTCGCGGGGAGTGTCAATAGAAAAGATATCGGGTGCATCTCAATAAGTGCAAATATATTCATAGGGGCGAAGTATTCCGGCAGTAAATCTCTGATTCTCACTAATAAATCTTCTGCCGGAATGCTTCGCCTTTGCACTCGTTGAGGTGCACCCGCCGTTTCCTTACTCACAGTTAACAGTCAACAGTCAATATTGATTCCGGTACAGCCGGAATTAATATGATGCATAATTGTTAAATATTGAATGTGATTTAATTCACAAATTTTGCTGTTTAGTGTCACAATCTTTTGTTGTTTGCTGTCACAACTTTTCAGGCAATATACCGAGAAAATACTTAAATACGATCGCCCTCTGTTACCGCAGAAACGCCCGATCGCCCGATCGTCGAGTTGAGAGTCAATCTCTATGGAAACTCCTGTCAACCTGATTCCATTTGCTTTGGGCGAGCTGTTTGCCCAAGTAAATCATAATGGCTATATCACTTTAGCCGACAGATACGGTTTGCTGGCGGCTATTTTTGACGAAACTTTGACTGATGAAGAGAAATGCTCGATCAATCGTCTCCTGCACTCTGTTCGTCGAGGCAAGATAAAATTGGTTAACGAACTATCTACGATCAGATAGGTTGAGATAATTTTCCTTAACCCTAATCTTAAAAATCTGAATAATCAAAAAAAAGTCCCAATTGTCTCTTAATTGGGACTTTGATCGAGGCAACTATTTTTAATTTTTTATAATGTTGGTAATGAGGACTTTATTCCTCGGATTTATGAGGACTTTAGTCCTCACTACCAACCAGTTTTATTGCTGTTTGACGCGCGATTTATAGCGATTATAACTTTAGATCGAGGCAACTATTTTTAATTTTTTATAATGTTGGTAATCAGGACTTTAGTCCTCGGGTTTATGGGGACTTTAGTCTTCACTACCAACCAGTTTTATTGCTGTTTGACGCGCGATTTATAGGAGTAGGGTGCGCGGTGCGCACCTCACAATAGTTTTGCTTAAGTTCCAACCAGTTTAACGTGCAGGCATAGCTTTAGCAAACTGCAAATTGCTCAAACTTTCTTCAGGTTTAAAATCCATCTGATAGGTGAGTGATGAAGGAATCCCTACCACGCAGCAAGGGAAATTATTTCCTAGTTTCCTGATTAAGCGGTGTTTAGCAGAATTGCAGCCCAAGAAAAGTAAATTTGCCGCTTCCGATTCCACCACACTTCTCAATTCTGTCGCAACCTGCCCGATGCGCAAATGAGCTTTGAATAAACCGCGCCATTCCTGGGCTAAACAGCGCGCTTCCCACAGTAATCTATCTGCTACCTCATAGTCATTGTTTGGACAGAAAATTGCTCGAAAATAAGGCTGATCGATCCAAGTTGTCCGCTGAGATACCGATTGAATTTCGGCGGTAGGTAAAGCAATCGCAGGCGCTGCACAATTCAGGGCGGATGTTTCATATAAATTCGACAGTTTGGGCTTGGCTGCTAAGCCGTTCCCCCCAGGCAAATTGCCAGTATCTTCGCCGCAAGTGTTGGGCTGTTCGTCGATCACGTAGACGACTTGCACCGTCACTTCTTTCGTTGTTACTAAACGAGTTTGATGGGCAATACAAAGGGTAATATCCAGTGCTATTTGACTTTTTTCAGAACTATTATAGCCGACAATAAAATTGATAGATTTTGCCGCCTTTGTAGATTTTGATTTCTTGGAAAGCGGCACTTTTGGCTCCGGCAGCAAGACCATTTCTTCGGCTAAGTTTTGGTATCCCAATGCACTTTCAAAACGCGTTAAAATTGTTTTGAGATTCACAGGCTTGACCTCTCTTAAGTGAATTTTTTTGTCTGTTTTTGGGGCGTTATTCGTCTTGAGTAAAGTAGCGATCGAGAAAATTCAAAGCATAGTTTCGCAGTTCGTAATACTCCTGAGATTCTCGCAACTCCTGGCGATCGCGCGGATGGGCAAACGGTACTGCCAAAATCTCGCCGATTGTCGCCGCCGGGCCGTTTGTCATCAACACAATGCGATCGGACATATAGATAGCTTCGTCCACATCGTGAGTAATCATCATTACAGCTTGTCTGTGCTTTTCCCAGATATCCAGCACCTGTTTTTGCAACTTACCACGAGTCAGAGCATCCAGCGCTCCAAACGGTTCATCCATTAATAACATCTTCGGGCGAAGTGCCAGGGCTCGCGCAATCCCAACCCGCTGTTTCATGCCCCCTGAAATTTGATCGGGATATTTATCGGCTGCTGCTGTTAAGTTTACCATTGCTAGATGCTCGTTGACAAGGCTAATCTTCTCGGCGCGGTTGAGATTTTGCAAAACTTCATCAACTGCTAGCCGAATATTTTCGCGCACTGTCAGCCAAGGTAGCAATCCGTAGTGCTGAAATACCATCATGCGATCGGCTCCGGGTTTGCGAATTTCTTTGCCTTCGAGTGTCACAATTCCCTTGCTTTGTTGCTCCAAACCTGCCACTATTTTCAGTAGCGTTGACTTGCCACAACCGGAGTGACCGATTACCGAAATAAATTCATTTTCTCCAATACTTAAGTTGATATTGTCTAGAACGCTAAACTCGCTGCCGTCACCATTTTTATACGACTTGAACAAGTTTTCAATTTCCATAAACTTGGATTTGCTGTTAGCTTTGTCGTTGGCTTGGGTAGATGTAGAAGTAAATTGAGTCACGGTGTTCTCCTAAAAAATAGTAAAATGTTAATTAGATTTTCTTTTGGTTAGGTAAGTGGTAAGGTTCGCAGTTCGCACCATACAATAATTTTATCCAACACTTTAGAAACTAAGACTGGAAAAAAGATTGAGGGCGGTTTGCCCTAATTTCAAAACTATTCAAATAACCTACCGGATCGCTTGGATCAAATGCTTTTTTGTCAATAAAAACTTCCGCAGGTTCAACTTGATAGTCTTCTGTAGGACAGTCGATCGCCATTTCTGCAACAATCTTGCGGTAAAGGTCAGTTCTCCAAGCTTGTTTAGCTAATTCATCGGCATTTTTTGGTACCTCCTTAATGTGTCCCCAACGGGCGGCTTGAGTCATCAACCAAATACTGTGAGACTGCCACAGAAAAGTTGAATGATTTCCCGGTATTTGAGGCAAATTCTTAGGAATGTCATAGAAAATAGTTGTATCTTCTGATATTATAGTGCGGTCTTTATCGTCAAAGCCACCGTAATTGTATTCCCCTACTATTCCGGGCCGCGTATATTTATCGATCCCCCCTTTTTTCGGTCTCGCCCCCGTAAACGACCTTTCTGTTAGTAATACGGCTATTTCGCTGCGATTTTCCGGCTTGCTACAATACTGACAAGCTTCCACCATTGCCTTAACCAGTGAGTAATAAGTTTTCGGGTTTTCGTCAATGAATGATTGCATGACTCCCAAAACGCGATCGGGATGTCCCAGCCAAACTTCCTTGCCTTGGGCAAAGGTAAAACCGATTCCCAAATTGCCTTTAATTGCCCGAGTATTCCAGGGTTCTGCCACCATGTAAGCCTGCATCGCCCCAATTCTCATATTCGTCACCATTTGAGGCGGCGGCACAATAATTACCCGAAATTCTTTGAACGGATCGATACCGGCAGCGGCCGATATATAGCGGACAAAGTATTCGTAAATCGAAGAACTTAAGACAACTGCCCAAACCTTATTTTCCGGCGGCTGACTATCAAAAAAACCTCGAAATTGTTTGCCAAATTCTTCAAAATTGCCGTTATATTCGTGCCACGGGCGCAAGCCGAAATCCCACATTGCTTTGCTCATCGTCATGGCGTTGCCGTGGCGGTGAATTGTCATGGCAGCGCAGAGGGGTGCGTGACGCGCTCCTTCTGCACCAATGCGGGCGTTTGTGACTGCGCCGGATACGACTGGGGAGGCATCGAGGCGGCCGAAAATCAGGCCGTCGCGGGAGGTTGCCCAGCTTGCTTCGCGGTTGAGTTTGACGTTTAAGCCGTATTTGCGGAAAAATCCTTTTTTCCAGGCGATCGCAAATGGTGCACAATCGTTAACGGGGACGTATCCTATGGTTAAATTAGGTTTTTCTAAGGTTTGAGAATCGACGATCGGCTTTACCGCTTCCGCTTCTTCTGTGAGTCCTTTTGCCGATCGATCTGCGCTAATTGCACAACCAGATAAAGCCATTCCCGCCGCCGCCGCCCCCATTCCTTGCAAAAACTCTCGGCGGTTCAATTCATTGGAAAATTTGTCACTCATACCATTTTAGATTTTAGATTGGCAATGACTAATAGACGAGCAATTGCATAAATCTTCGCTCGATAGAGCAACCGCAGATTTAAGGCAGATAAACACAGATAAACGCAGATAATCTCAAGAGATCACTGATGACTGATGACTGATGACTGATGACTGATGACTGATGACTAATGACTAATGACTCTTGACTAATGACTCTTGACCGATCGATGCGTTACCAATTCCTGAATCTTGTCAACTGCATAGTCAAGCAACAAACCAGTTAAGCCAATTACAAACACCGCTAAAAATACCGAACTTAGATTCAAACGACTCCATTCATCCCACACAAAAAAGCCAATTCCCACACCGCCTGTCAGCATTTCCACTGCCACAATCACCAACCAAGCAATCCCCAGACTAATCCGCAAACCAGTAAAAATGTAGGGCAAACTCGCAGGCAAAATTATTTTTGTAATCCGCCTCCATTGCGGCATTTCCAACACTCGCGCCACATCCAGATAATCATTTGAAACGCTAGAAACTCCCAGGGCTGTGTTGATAATTGTCGGCCACAAAGACGTAATGAATATAACAAAGATTGCCGACGGATCTGCTAAATTAAAAATTGATAAAGCTATGGGCAGCCAAGCTAGCGGCGATACTGGTTTGAAGATTTGAATCAGTGGATTGAGCGCCATCATTGCCGGTTTCGACATCCCAATCAGAAATCCTACGGGAATCGCCACAACTGCACCCAGCAAAAATCCCAGCAACACCCGCCGCAAACTCGCTAGCAGCAGCCAGCCAATGCCTAAATCTCCAGGCCCGCGCTGATAAAATGGATGCAATATGTAATCTAAATTAGCGATTAATGCCTGATATGGAGTGGGAATCAAATCGCTTTTGAAGCTGGCAATGATCCACCACAGGCAAAGAATTCCCAAAAAACCAGCCGCAGGGAACAAAACAGCATCTCGGATTACAGCGGGTTTTGCCCGTTTCCATGCTGCTTGTCCTACAACTGCGATCGCAGCTAAATTAAGTTGTACTGACATTTAATTCTCCTTCAGAGTCAGGGCAGGTACAAGAATCTTGAACAATACCAACCTGAGACACTGATGAAGTCAAACTATCTATGTGAAGACAAGTTGACTCTTCAGTCTCTTCTCAATGCCGACGAAGTTAGCTGACGGGCTAGGACTGAGAGATGTCCTTCTCCTTAGATTTCCAAATCAAAAATTACATTCAAATTGGCAATTTTTAACTTTGGCTTGTTAAATCTGTGGAGATTTGCCCCGAAAATTGGTTCCTCCGCTCCAGCGACACGCTTTGTCCGATCGCGCAACACTGGATTAGGCTTGACTTTTTTAGTCAATTTTACTTAAACTATCACAAGCCTCTAATCTTGTCAATATATCTTTAAAAGTATATATTGGCTCTTTTAGATACTTTAGATTTTACCAACCAATGTTTCTTCCCTTTTCCCTCTTCCCTCTTCCTTCTTCCCTCTTCCTTCTTCCTTCTTCCCTCTTCCTTCTTCCCTCTTCCTTCTTCCTTCTTCCTTCTTCCTTCTTCCTTCAAATCAAAAACCGAATAGTTATATAAACAGCCGCAGCCACCAATTGCAAAGCCATCACAGGAAGCCCGTAACGCAGAAAAGTTTGAAAAGAAATCCGACGCCCGTGCAGTTCAGAAACTCCCGCCGCCACTATATTAGAAGAAGCTCCTACCAAAGTGCCATTTCCCCCCAAAGTTGCTCCGTACATCATCGCATAAAATAGCGGTAGCACCGCAGGTGGAAACTGCCCTGCAAAATCTGGAGCCAGCACCTCTGCCGGTGCGAGTCCGACATTCACAACATACTGTTTTAGCAGCGGTACCATCGCCACCACCAGCGGAATATTTGGCACTACACTCGACATCAAACCCACGAAAAACAACAAAGCTAAAGAACCCAGAAAAATATTTTTACCTAAAATAACTGCTAAGATACCAGACATACTGCCGATGATTCCGGTTTTTTCCAAGCCGCCAATTAGGACAAATATCGACATAAAAAATAACAGCGTACTCCAATCTAAATCCCGCAAAATATTGTTAACTGAATCAATTTTTGAATGGTGAGCCAACAGCATTGCTAAAGCAGCCCCTAACAAAGCAACCGCTGCCGGTGAAATTGGTATGGGCAGAGACTCTCCTACTACAAAAAATGTCAGCACGAAAGCTATAATTAAGCCACCCACTGCTAAGATTCGCGGGTGATTAATTGTTGGATGCGGCAAATGTTCCAAATCATCTAATTCTTTGTGCCAAATTTCGCGGAACAGCCAAGGCAGAATTACTAATATCACTCCTACGGCGATCGCCCCACCCAAACTTAACTTTACCAGGTAATCAGCAAAACTCATGTTAATCGCATCACCGACAATAAATGTAGCCGGATCTCCCACGATTGTCAGCAGTCCCGAACTGTTAGCTACAAATACCATTAAAATCAGCAACGGCACAAAATCTACACCGATTTCTTGCGCCATTGGCGGAATTAACGGTGCTAGCAACATGACTGTTGTAGCATTGGGCAAAACTGCACAAATAGGCGTCGTAATGGCGACAATTCCCAGCAAGAGATTTTTGCCTTTACCTTTAGCCAACAACACCATTTTAGTTGCCAAATAATCGAATACTTTGGTCGGCTCAAAGGCTCTCACCATGACCATGACTCCGAAAAATAAGCCCAGGGTTCCGTGACTGCGACCGATATATTCGATCGCATTATTTAACGTCATCACGTGGGTAAACACCAGAATCAGCGCTCCCAGGAATGCCGCAATTGTGAGGTGTATCCATTCTGTAATTATTAAGAAAACTACACCGATAAATGTTGCCACAGCGATCGCAGCTTGCACGTTTTCCATTTAGTCCCCTGACAAAATTAAAACTTAAAATTAAAAACTCTCGGTGTGAGGCAATGTACTACTTTATGGCTCTTCTGTCAATAGGTTGAACGGCTGATTATCCTAGCAACAAGCTGGGATCGACCCCTAGACAGAGATCCGGCACTGGGAAAAAATCACCTCAAAACTACTTCTTTTGGCCCTGTCGCGATCGCCCGAAGTTTGGTATGGCGATCGGGCGATCGCTAAACTACAATGAAGCATGGGCAATATCTGCCAAACTCAACCCCCACGCAGACATCATGGACTACAGCCAAGTGCTCGCCGACAAAACCGATACGATCCTTAAAAACTGGATTGAAGCAGTACGTCAGGATCGGAAAATTGAAACCGCTGACGCCCTACCGCACTCAGCGATCGAAAATCACATACCTCACCTGCTGGAGGCGATGGCAACTGTGCTTTCCCAATATCACAACAGCGAAATAAAAGTAATAATTGAAGCCAGTTTAGATCACGGATTTCTCAGAGCCGAACAAGGCTACGACGCCGCTGAAGTAGCCCGGGAATACCATTTATTGCGTCAAGTAATATTCTCCCACTTAGAAGCCGAATTGCTAGCCGGAACCCCCGCAGAGGTATTCAGAGCTTTTCGGCTGATAGATGCCGTAGTAGACGAAGCAATTGCCCAGTGTTTCGATAGCTACGTCGCTCAGAGGCTGCGGGAACTTCAACAAATCCAAACTCAGTTAAAACTCACAAATCAAGAACTATCTCGCCTCGTCAGCGTCCATCAAGAAAACGTCTACCATTTAGCTCACGAACTCAAAACTCCCCTCAACTCAATTATCGGTTATTCCGAACTATTTTTGCGCCAAGAAAAATGGCAATCCGAGATCAAAGATACCCTCCCGGGCATCGAACATATCGAGCGAGTATTGCGAAACGGCAGACAGTTGCTGCGCCTGATTAACGACGCACTAGAACTTTCTCGTGCCGACAGCGGAAAAATTAAACTTCACCTGCGACAAACTAATGTAGAATCTATAATTAACACCGTAGTAGAAATGATGCAGCCAATAGCTGATGCTAAAGGATTAAAGCTCGCTGTTACCAGCGACTGCGCCCCAAAACAAGTAGTCGCCGACGGACAGCGGCTGCAACAAATTGTCACCAACCTGCTGAGCAATGCCATTCGCTATACAGAATCTGGTAGCATCGAATTACACTGCCGTCAAGCTGGGGCAGAACATTGGGCGATCGCAATTACAGATACTGGCATTGGCATCGCCCCCAAAGATACAAACCGCATCTTTGACCCCTTCTTTCAAGCAGGAGAAGCCAGCAAACAGCACTTTCCGCCCGAAAGCACAGGCTTGGGATTAGCAATAGTATCGCGGCTCGTCACCCTGCTGCAAGGCAAAATAGAGCTAGTATCACAAATAGGAGTCGGCTCAACTTTTACCGTGATTCTGCCCCTAGAAGTCAAAGTTCTTCAAGAAGTAAGCTAAAGATTAAGTTCAAATTTCCAAATCCCAAAATCCTATGCCCGCAGCCAACCTTAGCCCTTCCACAACCGCCTTTCCCCTCACCGCCGTAGTCGGGCAAGCAGCAATCAAATTAGCCCTACTTTTAGCAGCAGTCGATCCCGGATTGGGAGGAGTTGCGATCGCAGGTCGCCGCGGTACAGCAAAATCAGTAATGGCCCGCGCCTTGCATTCCCTACTCCCACCAATTGAAATTGTTAAAGACTCTTTCTGCAACGCCGAACCGGATGAAAATATTGCAAAAAATGCCTCTTATTTATTAGCAGAAAGCGGGCAAGAGTTAGCAGAAGAAAGCGGGAAAGATGCCCACACTACCGATACTAATTCCTCAAATACTGAAATAATTCCCACACCATTCATTCAAATTCCCTTGGGTGTCACCGAAGACAGACTCTTAGGTTCCGTCGATGTCGAACAATCAGTAAGATTTGGCGAAACAGTATTTCAAGCAGGACTCTTGGCCCAAGCAAATCGAGGCGTACTTTATGTAGACGAAATCAACCTCCTCGATGACAATATTTCCAACCAATTACTCACAGTATTAACCGAAGGTCGCAACCAAATAGAACGCGAAGGTATTAGCTTCCAACACCCCTGCAAACCTCTATTCATCGCCACCTACAACCCCGAAGAAGGGCCGTTGAGAGAACATTTGCTCGATCGCATCGCGATCGTCCTTTCCGCCGACGCAGCACTCCAACTAGAAGAAAGAGTCTATGCAGTAGAACAAGCTTTATCCTACTCCAGCTCCCCCCAAGAATTCCTCAACCAATACGCCGAAGACACCGACAACCTCAAAACCCAAATCATCCTCGCCAGAGAATGGCTCAAAGATGTCACCATCAGCCGCGAACAAATTGCCTACTTAGTAGAAGAAGCCATCCGCGGCGTAGTTCAGGGACACCGCGCCGAAATATTCGCAGTCCGCGTCGCCCGCGCCTGCGCCGCCATTGAGGGACGCACAGAAGTTAACGCCGAAGATTTGCGCCGCGCCGTAGAATTAGTCATCGTACCCCGCGCCACCGT
>PVWI01000220.1 GCA_003003725.1 filamentous cyanobacterium Phorm 6
CCGCCATTTGGGCCGGGGCAGCGTTTACGGGTTTAATACTGACGATGACATGATTTCGGTGATCGTGTTGCGCTCTGCTGGCAATTTCTTGGCGGTGCAGGTGGATCAGGTTTCGACGGAACAGGAAATCGTGATCAAGCAGTTGGAAGGGCCGGTGCCGAAGCCGATCGGGATTGCCGGTGCTACGGTACTCGGGGACGGCAAAATTGTGGCGATCGCAGATGTTCTGGAACTGATCGATTTGGCTACTGGCAGGGTGCAGAAGGAAGCTGGCGGTACGCTTTGGGATGAGAGCGGCGATCGGGCTGCTGCGGAGGCTGCTGAGGAGAAAACTGAGCCAACTGTGCTGATTGTGGACGATTCGATTACGGTGCGATCGCTCTTGTCGATTACTTTTGAGAAAGCTGGCTACCGGGTTGAAGAAGCTCGCGACGGTAAGGAAGCTTGGGAAAAGATGAAATCCGGTCTGCCTTGCGATATCGTGTTCTGCGATATTGAAATGCCTCGAATGGACGGTTTGGAGCTGCTTTCTCGGATGCAGAAAGATGCGGTTTTGTGCGAATTGCCGATCGCAATGCTAACTTCTCGCGGTGCTGACAGACACCGCCAAATGGCTTACAGTTTGGGCGCGAAAGGTTATTTCACCAAGCCTTATTTGGAGGAGCAATTGATGGATGCTGCTGGTCGGATGTTGAAGGGTGAAGTTGTTGGTGCTCCGGTTGTTGTTTAAGTTAGGTGATGTTTGAATGGGTATGGGTTCTGTGAGGATTAAAGTCCTCGCAGGACTTGTATTATATGACGATCGATTACAGCATTTCTGAGCGACGATTTACCGCAATAAGTAAGGTTCGTAGTGCGGACTTCAGTCCGCTCTTATTGCGGACTAAAGTCCGCACTACGAACCGTTTTTGTTATGTTAATCGATCGGATATAATATAAGTCATAATGTAGTTAATTAGCAAGAAGTGGAATATCTATCATGAAAAAACGATTATTTTTGAAAGCGGGTCTAGCAACAGCAAGCATGGCATGGTTATCGTCCTGTTTGCCTGGAAAGTCAGATGTTATGGCCGCTTCTAAGGGTGTTTTTGAAATCACTAAAACTGAGGAAGAGTGGCGCAAACTTTTGACTCCGGCACAGTTTGATGTGTTGCGAAAACATGGCACTGAACGCTCTCACACTAGCATTCTCGATAAGCAATACGGGAAGGGAATTTATGCGTGTGCTGGGTGTAATTTGCCAGTTTTTTCGTCGCAAACCAAATTTGATAGCGGTACTGGTTGGCCAAGTTTTTCTGATCCGATCAAAGGGGCGATCGGCACATCGGTGGATAATTCGCTGTTTGGGACTAGAATTGAGGTGCATTGTCGTCGCTGCGGCGGGCATTTGGGTCACGTATTTGATGACGGCCCTGCACCTACTGGGAAACGCTACTGCATGAATGGTGTTGCTATGAAGTTTATTGCTGGCTGACGTTCTTTCACGGGTCATTCTGTGGTATGGAATCCGATAATCATCCATCCGCAAAACTGCTGGTGCAGGCGGATTCGCGCGGATGGTATAGTGATTTTTGGGACGTAAGGGCGATCGATTATTTATGGATGCTGAAGAACTTTTAGAAAAATATGCAGCAGGACACCGCGACTTTCGGAACGCACAGTTAAGTGGGATAGACCTCAAAGGTGCAGACTTGAGTGGAATAGTCCTAAGCAGTGCAAATCTGTCGGGAGCTGAGTTGAATGAGGCAATCTTGACCAAGGCAGACCTCCAAGGAGCAAACTTCAGTAGAGCATCCCTTGTAGGAACAAACTTAATCGGGGTGATAGGTAATAGTGTCAACTTCAGTTTTGCAGACCTCAGCGGTGCTGACTTGAGTATGGCAAACCTCACCAGTGCCAATTTGAGAAATACTAAGCTGGACAATGCAAATTTAAGTGGTACTCAATTAATCTCTGTATGGTTAACTAAAGCCTCATTGAGGGAAGCAAATTTAAATAGAGCAAATGTGAGTGGGTCAAATTTTACGATGGCTAACTTGACAGGAGCAGAATTGAGTCGAGTTAATTTAGCTAGTGCTAGTCTCGAAGATGCCAATCTCCAGAAAGCCAAACTCCGAGGTGTCAATCTGTCTGGATTTAACTTATCAGGGGTGAATCTGACTGAGGCGGATCTTGGTGCAGCAAACCTCACAGGGACTAATTTGAAAAAAGCCTGTCTGGAAGGGACAAATCTCGAAAGAGCGAATCTTCAAAAAGCAAATTTGATGCTAGCAAATTTGGAGGGAGCCAACTGTCTGAAAGCAGACTTGACTGATTCTCAAACCTATGGTTGGAATATCAAAAATGCAGACTTCACTGATGCGATAATGCCAGATGGAGAAATCTACGAGCCAGAAATCTCAGAACCAGAAATCGACTACAAACAAATTTATCAACAAGAATCCCAAACAGGAACATCTATGACGCGCAAAATTATTCGTACTGACAAAGCACCCGCACCGGTGGGCCCTTACAATCAAGCGATCGCCGCTACGGGCACTATGCTGTTTGTAGCTGGTCAAATTGCGATCGACATTAGACTAAATGATATTGTCTACACCGACGACGTGGCAAAACAAACCGAACAAGTTATGGCAAATCTCGAAGCCATTCTCACAGAAGCCGGCGCGACTTGGTTAGATGTCGTAAAAACTACGGTTTTTCTCAAAGATATGAATGATTTTGCCGCTGTGAATGCGGTTTATGGGAAATATTTTGATTCGGAAACTGCACCGGCGCGCGCTTGTGTGGAGGTTTCACGTTTGCCGAAAGATGTGTTAGTTGAGATTGATTGTATTGCGGTTATTTGATTTCAGGGACTCGGCGGTTGAAACCGCGTCTATACAAACAATGTCCGCCTCCGCGGACTAAGAGTAAAATCGATCGCCCGACAAGCATATTTTAGGCCAACGGGCGCGTTAATGCTCTTGTAGTTCGGGAACCTGAATCTTCGGCAGTTCCTTCCACTCAGGCTCAATGGGTGAGTAGCGACAATAGCACACCGCTAAACAGTCATACTCAGCATTCGGAATCTTGGGAGCGTACTCCTCTACGCGCGATACTTCCCAATCTCCCCAGCGAACGTGAGTGCTGACAGCAGGGGATTTAGGATCTGCATTCTCCTTAAATTGGCCAAAGTTTCGCAGGCGATCGCCCGTTTGAGGCAGAGGTTTGTTTGAGTAATCATAATGTTCTGCCAGGATACTGGTTAGAGCACCTGTATGAGAAAGCGATCGATCCTCCCATCCAGGGGAAGATAGCGATTCAGTCTTGAAAACGATCAACCGTTTCGGCATTGATTATTCCTCCCTCTCATGTTCGGGTTCGTATGGACGGGAGTGGAAACTCTGTCAACCCTTCAAAGATACAATCCACCTTCAATATAGGGTCATTTGTTTTTTGCCACCGAAGCAGTTCCCACCCCTGACGCTTCGCCATTTTTTCGCATTGTTCTGGATCGCTTGCACCGTGACGACTAATATTCTCGTCTGGATCGTAGCGGGGTGTTGATGTCATATCGATCGCCATTCGTCAATATCTGTCAAAATCTTAGCATCAATATCCTATAAATCGAAGGGTAAAGTGCGCGACTGTATTTACTCCCACAGCCGTTAGCGCAGCCCTCGAAGAGGATCGCACTTTTGTCGATCTGTCGCTGTCGCGCACCCTACTCCCAAATCAATCTGAAACAATCAGATTTAATCTCAATTAGCAATTAGGAATTACTAATTACCAGTTAGCAATTAGCAATTACTCTACAAGTAATTACCAATTACCAACTGTTAACTATTTATTCAACGCTTCACGAGCGGCAACCGCTTCGTCAGGATGAATGTTCAATCGGGTCAAATTGATTCGACCTTTGTTGTCAATTTCTCGCACTTTGACAATCACTTCATCGTTAACAGCTAACTCATCTTCCACTTTCCCAACACGGTAATCCGCTAGCTGGGAAATATGAATCATTCCTTCTTTTCCTGGCAAAATCTCTACGAAAGCGCCGATCGGAATAATTCGAGTTACTGTGCCCACATACACGTCTCCGGCATTTAACTTGCGTGTCATGCCTTGGATAATGCTGTAAGCCCGCTGCGCTTTTTCGCCGTCGTTGCCGGCAATTGTGACGGTTCCGTCGTCTTCGATGTCAATCTTGACACCGGTTTCTTCGGTGATGGCTTTGATCGTTTTACCACCAGGCCCAATTACTAAACCGATAAATTCTGGATCGATTTTCAGCGTTAGCAAACGCGGTGCAAACTGCGACATTTCCTTGCGGGGAGTGTCGATAGTTGACAGCATTCTTTCTAAAATGTGCAGTCTCGCGGGTTTGGCTTGGCGGATGGCTGTGGCAATTACATCTAAGGGCAAACCTTTGATTTTCATGTCCATTTGCAAAGCGGTAATTCCGGTGTCGGTACCGGCTACTTTGAAGTCCATGTCGCCTAAGAAGTCTTCAATTGCCTGAATGTCAGTCAAAATTCGGACTTCATCGCCTTCTTTGATTAAGCCCATTGCCGCGCCGCTGACGGGTTGGGAAATGGGAACGCCTGCATCCATTAATGCTAGCGTTGAGGCGCAAACTGAACCCATTGATGTTGAACCGTCGGAGGAGAGGATTTCGGAAACTACGCGAATGACGTAGGGGAAATCTTCTTTGGATGGCAAAACTGGCAGCAAAGCGCGTTCTGCTAGGGCTCCGTGACCGATTTCTCGGCGTCCGGGCGATCGCATTGGCTTAGTTTCTCCCACGGAAAATGGCGGGAAATTGTAGTGATGCAAGTAGCGTTTGTCTTGCTGCGGGTGCAAGTCGTCTCCTAAATCTTGGGCATCGCCTGGGGTTCCCAGGGTAGCTGCGGACAAGACTTGGGTTAACCCACGATTGACCAACGCACAGCCGTGTACTCGCGACGGCAACACGCCTACGCGACAAGAAACGGGTCGCACCTCGTCTAGCTTGCGGCCGTCTACACGAACGCCATCTTCAATGATTTGCTTGCGCATCATTTTCTTGGTAACGTCTTTGAAAACGTTGCCAATTGCTTTGCCGTTGGCGGTAGCCGCTACTTTGATCGGATCGTCTTCGGCAAGTTCGGCGATCGCAGATTCGACTGCATTTGCCTTAACTTCGTCCAAAGCTGCATTCCGTATTTTTTTGTCTTTTTCAAATCTTGACAAAATGATGCGGATGGGCTCTTGGGCGCGATCGCGAATGAAGTTTTCGAGGGCGAAATCTTGCGGTGGGCGTTCCTCTACCACGAAGTCGATGCCCAATTCTGCCATGATTTCGCGCTGGGCTTGAATCAAGTCACAGGCTGCTTCATAGCCGAAGTCGATCGCCTCGATGATATCCTGTTCCGGCAATTGGTTGGCGCTGGCTTCCACCATGATTACTCCGTCTGGAGAACCGGCTACCACGAGATCCAACTCGCCTTCTTTGATTTCGCTGTAGGTTGGGTTGATGATGAAATCGTCCCCTACCAAACCGACTCGCACGGCAGCCATTGGCCCGTAAAACGGCATTTTCGCCAGCAGAATCGCTACGGAAGCGCCTGTTACCGCCAAAACGTCTGGGGGTACTTGTTCGTCCATAGACAGCGTTGTTGCTACGACTTGGATGTCATCTCGCAACCAGCTTGGGAATAGCGGGCGCAACGGGCGATCGATCAAACGCCCAGTCAAAGTCACTTTTTCTGGGGGACGCCCTTCCCGGCGCAAAAATCCACCGGGAATTTTACCGCCTGCGTACAGTCTTTCTTCGTAATCCACCAACAGGGGCAGGAAATCAATTCCTTCTCTCCCCTGCGATCGAGTCGCCGTCACCAAAACCGCCGTGTCACCCGACTGAATCAAAACTGCACCGCCTGCTTGAGGCGCTAGTAAACCAATCTTCAGTCTAATATCCCTTCCATCGAAGGATATTGACTTGTC
This sequence comes from filamentous cyanobacterium Phorm 6, assembly GCA_003003725.1. Lineage (GTDB taxonomy): Bacteria > Cyanobacteriota > Cyanobacteriia > Cyanobacteriales > Microcoleaceae > Microcoleus. The sequence continues at coordinate 5,968 of PVWI01000220.1, forward strand.
TATCTCTACCATGTAGGACTGCTTCCTTATCTACCACATTCTTTCTCTGTCGGGATCGTAACACTACCACAGGATGTTTGAGAGTCCAATGCCAAAAGAGAGAGATTATTTGGTGCGGTCGATCGAGTCGTGGCACTGGATGTATAAGCATTTATACTCTTGATATTGGGGATTCTGGGGTCGGCTCGCCCGGTCGATCGCCCCCCAAACGCCTGCTCTAAATGGTAGGATGAGTTTTCGATTGGGACTTTGGAGCGATCGGGTCAACCGCAGATGTCAGGCAGATCGACACAGATTAACGCAGATATTTCAGATATTTCGTATTTTTTGCATTGCCATAGTTCTATTATTCACAAGTCAGACAAAACTGAGGCAGCAAGTCTCGCAATTAAATAAAAATACTAGGATTAAAAAATGGCAATTTTACACGGTAGTTGGCTACTAGAACACGAAAAAAGCGGCTTGTTTATTTGGGGAGAAACTTGGCGGAAAATTGGGGCGATCGATATCGTTGAATCAGCGATAAGTCTACAGCATCCCTTGGCAATGACGGAAGCTGAATTTAAGATTTTCCTAAGTTCCTTGCAGCAGTCGGGTAAACTAAACTGGCAATTACCCGAAACCGCAGAGATTCAGGAGAAAAGTAAGAAAACTCGGAGTTCGTCCAAAACTACGGCGGCAGCCCTTCCCACGGAAAATTTATCGGTTATGAGGCAAGTTCGGGCGATCGCGCTTCCCACCAAAATCTCGGCAGACAACGCAACTCTGATGCCGCAGCACTCAGCAGCCACACTCTCAGAACCAGCCCAAACTGAGGAGATTTATCTTTATCCTTGGCAAGTCGAGGGCTATTTACTCAATCCTCAAGCAGCTTTTGTTTTCTTGCAATCGCTACCGCTTAATAGCACGGAAGCAGACTCTTTTGTTGGCTCTGATTTGCGTTTTTGGTCTCATGTTTCTAGGTGGAGTTTGGATTTGTTGGCAAGGTGCAAGTTTTTGCCGGCATTGGAGGCGCAATCTGATGGTTCGGCTATTGCTAAATGGCAACCTTTGTTAGATAGTTCTACTGATATTCTCCGTCTTGCTACTTTTGTCAAGCAAATGCCGACGGCTTGTCGAACATATCAAAAGAAGGAAGAAGGAAGAAGGAAGAAGGAAGAAGGAAGAGAGGAGAAGGAAGAAGGAAGAAGGAAGAAGGAAGAAGGAAGAGAGGAGAAGGAAGAAGGAAGAGGGGAAAAAGAATTTGGGGAATTGGCTTTAGCGGTGGATTTGCCTGTGGGGGCTGAGGAGTTGGTTTTGGGGTTTTTGAGTAGTGTGGTAGATGGTGAAGTGCGATCGTCTTCGAGGGCTGCGCTAACGGCTATTGGGTCAAATTTAGATATCAAAACTGTTTCTCCAACCCGCGAATGGCTGCAAGCTTTGCAGCAGGAATCTGGAATTGTTAAAGCTGAATCCTCAGCCTTGGAAAAGTTGGCAACTAAGCTGAATGCTTGGAGTGCGCCGCTGCAAAATGCACTATCTCAACAAAGTCTATTTCGCACTTGTTTTCAACTCATCCCGCCAGCGCCAGGTAAGGTAGAATGGAGTTTAAATTATTGTTTGCAAGCAGCAGATGAAGCAGAATTTTTGGTAGATGCTAGAACTATTTGGAACAACTCCGTTGAGAGTTTTAATTATGCGGGGCGGACAATACAATTACCTCAAGAAACTTTGCTCAGTGGCTTGGGTTTGGCCTCAAAACTTTATCCGTTAATTGAACCGAGTTTGCAAGCACAACGGCCTCAATTTTGTCTGTTAAAACCGTTAGATGCTTACAATTTTATCAAGTCTGTGGCTTGGCGGTTTACTGATAGCGGGTTGGGCGTTGTTTTGCCGCCGAGTTTGACTCATACTGATGGTTGGGCGAGTCGTTTGGGTTTGAGCATTCAAGCGGAAACTCCCAAATTGAATCCTGCTAAGGGTGGACTGGGATTGCAAAGTCTGTTAAATTTTAAGTGGGAATTGTCGATCGGCGGACAGCGCATTTCTAAGGCTGAATTTGAGAGATTGTTAGAGTTGAATTCGCCTTTGGTGGAAATTAACGGCGAGTGGGTGGAGTTGCGCGCAACCGATGTGAGGGCGGCTCAAACTTTCTTTGCTAGTCGCAAAGAGCAAATGACTCTTTCTTTGGAGGATGCTTTGCGTTTGGCTTCGGGCGATTCTCAGATGATTGAAAAGTTGCCTGTGGTGAATTTTGAAGCAACTGGTCAACTTCAGGAATTGTTGAATACTTTGAGCGATAATCAGGCGGTAAGTCCGATCGCAATTCCATCTACTTTCCGAGGAGAATTGCGCCCTTATCAAGCGTTGGGAGTTGGCTGGTTGGCTTTCTTAGAACGCTGGGGTTTAGGTGCTTGTCTCGCCGACGATATGGGTTTGGGAAAAACCATTGAGTTAATTGCTTTTTTAGTGCATTTACAAGAACAAGATGCCCTGAAAGCGCCGACATTACTGGTTTGTCCGACATCAGTATTGGGCAATTGGGAGCGCGAAGTTAAGAAGTTTGGCCCGACGCTGAAACTGTTAGTTCACCACGGAGACAAACGGGCTAAAGGTAAAGCATTCGCAGCAGCAATTAAGGGCAAAGATTTAATAGTTACCAGTTACGCGCTGGTGTTTCGGGATGCGAAGGAAATTCAAGGCATTAAATGGCAAGGATTGGTTTTAGATGAAGCTCAAAATATCAAAAACTCGGAGTCTAAGCAGTCGAAAACAGTACGGGAAATTGAGGCATCTTTTAGAATTGCGCTGACGGGAACTCCGGTGGAAAATAGACTGCAAGAATTGTGGTCAATTTTGGAGTTTCTGAATCCGGGATATTTGGGGCCGCGCAATTTCTTTCAGCGCCGATTTGCTATTCCGATTGAGAAATATGGCGATAGAGAATCATTGCATACTTTGCGATCGCTCGTTCGGCCTTTCATCCTCCGCCGCCTGAAAACCGACAAAGAAATCATCCAAGATTTGCCGGAAAAACAGGAGATGACTGTATTTTGCAGTCTGGCATCAGGACAGGCAGAATTATATCAGAAAGTAGTCGAAGAGTCGATCGCCAATTTAGAGTCAGCCGAGGGCATTCAGCGCCGGGGAATGATTCTGGCTTTGTTGGTAAAACTCAAGCAACTTTGCAACCATCCCGCTCTTGTGAACGCAGCAGCTAAGCCCAAGGAATTGAGCATTAACAGCCAAGAATCGGGAAAATTGCAGCGGTTGGTGGAAATGTTGGAAGAAGTTGTCGCTGAGGGCGATCGGGCTTTGATTTTCACTCAATTTGCTGAATGGGGAAAACTCCTAAAACCGCATCTAGAACAGCATTTAGGGCGAGAAGTTTTGTTTTTGTACGGCGGAATTAAGCAACAGCAGCGGGAAGAAATGATCGATCGCTTCCAACACGATCCGCAAGGCCCGCCAATTATGATATTATCTTTAAAAGCTGGCGGTACCGGTTTGAACTTAACCAGGGCTACCCACGTTTTCCATTATGATAGATGGTGGAATCCCGCAGTAGAAAATCAGGCAACTGACCGCGTATTTCGCATCGGTCAAACTCGTAATGTGCAAGTTCACAAATTTGTCTGTACAGGCACGTTAGAGGAGAAAATTCACGATATGATCGAAAGCAAGAAAGCTCTAGCCGAACAAGTCGTCAGTGCGGGCGAAAACTGGCTGACTGAACTTGATACTGACCAACTGCGGAATTTACTAATTCTCGATCGCAATGCTATTATAGAAACAGAAGAAGAATAATTTTCTTGGGTTTGTAGTAAGGACTTCAGTCCTTCTTAAATGCGGACTAAAGTCCTCACTACAAACCAATTTTCAGTTTTGTAGTGAGGACTTCAGTCCTTCTTAAATGCGGACTAAAGTCCGAACGATCGAACCTTCTTTCTTCTTCCTTCTTCCTTCTTCCTTCAGGTTTGTAGTGAGGAATTCAGTCCTTCTTAAATGCGGACTAAAGTCCGAACGATCGAACCTTCTTCCTTCTTCCTTCTTCCTTCTTCCTTCGACTTATGATAGACAGAGAATGGTGGACACAACAGTGGTTAGATTTAATCAATACCTATCGCTTCAAAAAGCGTTTAGAACGTGGCTGGCAATACGCACGCGAAGGTAAAGTCCTCAGCATTAAATTTCCCAACCAAGAAGTAATTGCCGTAGTTCAAGGAACTGATCCCAAGCCCTATCAAGTTTCTTTAGAACTCGATACATTAACCGATGAAGATTGGGATTATGTGATTGAAAATATGTCGCAAAGAGCGGTTTTTTCAGCTAAATTATTAGCAGGAGAAATGCCGCACAATATTGAAGATGTATTTGCAGCGGCTGGCAAAACCCTATTTCCGTTAAGTTTGTCCGATATTCACGCGCGCTGTAGCTGTCCTGACCCAAAAAATCCTTGCAAACACATCAGTGCAGTATACTACTTATTGGGCGATCGCTTTGGCGAAGACCCCTTCGTACTCTTTCAACTGCGCGGCAGAACCAAAGAGCAAATCCTGACAGCACTCCGCCAAAGACGGGGTACCGAAGGAGAGGAGAATACACTGCTAAACTCGGGCGAAAATTCCCCTATTGCGAATGCTAAATTGCCGAAGGTCGATCGCTTTTGGGAATACAACCAGGAACTAGAATCATCTCTAGTAGTAATTGTACCTCCCCCCAGCAGCGAAACAGTCTTAGATATTTTAGGCCCAATTCCCCTCGCAACAGACGGAAAGGGAACCGCTACCAAATCATCATCTGCATCAGACGCACTCAAGCAACATTTTGCCAAAATCTACCAAGCAGTTAGCCAGCAAGCTGTCTTAGCCGCACTAAAACGGGGCGAAGGAGACTAACAAATTGATTTTTTCTTTCTCTTAATTATGCAAAGTCTAAGAAACCCGGTTTCTCAGAAAATATCGGTTGGGTGGCGAAATATTTACGAAGAAACCGGGTTTCTGGGTATCATGCAAAGTCTAAGAAACCCGACTTCTGATACCAAGTTGAAAAAATAATAAGTAGGTCATTGCGAAAAAACAATAGTATTTTGTAGGGGCGGGTTTAGCTAAGAATCTATGATACCAGCCAGTTT
>PVWI01000221.1 GCA_003003725.1 filamentous cyanobacterium Phorm 6
GTAATACGATTCAAATAGTTCTTCTTGGTCTTCTATCGGAATGCCAATGCCTGCGTCTTGAATTTTAAATGTAGCTTTTTCATGATAACAATTTAATTGAAAATAAATATTGCTGTCGATCGGCGAATATTTGACAGCATTAGAAAGCAAGTTTGTCAAGATGTGCCTCAGCAATTTTGGATCGAGCGCGGGATCGGGTTGTGTTTTCTCCGAATCGCGATCGGGTTTTTTCGCGAAGGAAGTTGATTTTCGGCAAATAAAGTTAATTTGATGATTTTTTCCGTAACTAATTTTAACTGATTCTACTAACTCGGTGCAAAATTTTTGTAAGTCAACTGGTGCGGGATTGAATTGGAGTTTGCCGGCTTCGGCGCTGCTGAGCAACCGCACGTCATCTAATAGCTGAGCCATGTGTTTAGATGCTGATTTAACGTGTTCGAGGTATTCTTGTTTTTCCTCGTTGGTGATTTCGTCGCCGTAGTCTTTGAGGATTTGAGTAGCAAATAATACGGTATTTAAAGGATTGCCGAACTCGTGAGCGAGCATTGAGAAAAAACGAGATTTTACTTGTCTGAGTTCTTGCTCTTTTGCCAAAGAACGGCGAATTTCTAGTTCTTCTTCCTTGCGTTCTGTGACATCTCTACCGATATAGACAAAATCGTAAAGTCCCTCTAATTCTGTCTGAATTGCTGAGCAGGAAAATTCTACCCAAATTTCTTGTCCGGCTTTTGTAGTGCAGATTACTTCCAGTTCTCTGAGGAACTCTTTTTGAGACAAAATATAGCGGTGGCGAGCTTGGTAAAGCAAGGTTTCTTCGACTACTATTTTGGAGAGCGGGTGGTCGAGCAATTCTGCTTCGCTGTACCCAAATAGCCATTGTGCCGATTGATTGACTGTTTTGATAATTCCTAATGTTGTTGTCACTAACAAAGCATCGCCCATCGAGCTAATAACTTTATCTATATAATCTTTAGAAGCGGCTAAGGCGCTCGCCAACAGATTGGCTTCATTCGCTCTCTGAATTAATGATTGCTTCATCACCATTTTTTCGGTGGCATCTTCAATCAAAATGAGCAAATTATTTGCCGTATCTTGTTCGTTTTCATGTTCTACTGCCAACATATCGAAGTATAAAGGGTGGTTGTTGTCGGCAAACCGAGCGATACCTTTGAGTTCAAAACTCGGCCGCCGTCCCATTGCGATGGAAATCAGGATATTTTCAATGCCAATCAGTTCGGGAAAACTGATGCGAGCATCTGTACCGGGGAGCGCGTCGCCGGGAGTATCGGCATAATGCTGTGCTTCGGCGGAGGTTTCCTGAATGATGAAGTTGTGATTTACTACCAGATACTCTGTTTGTCGCGGGCCCAAGAGTTTCTTAAAAAGGGGGTTCATGTTTGTTCTACCATTGTGTAAGCGAGTTTGTGGAAAATTTCGTCAACGTCTTGGCCTGTTTTGGCAGATGTGGTGTAAACTGCTATTACTTTGTCTTTAGCGATCGCGTGGGAGATTTCTACTAGCAGTGCCAATTTTTCTTCGTCTATCAAGTCTATTTTGTTCAAGGCGATGATAATTAACCCTTTGGGATTGACTGAAGAAAAAAGCTTAATGTGTTCGGAGATTCGCTCAACTGTTTCGGTTCGGCTGACATCGGCAACGATTAAAACGCCGCTAGCTCCTTGCAAGTAAGTCGGTGCAATTCCTTTGAATTTTGTATGCCCTTCTAAGTCCCAAATCAGCAACTTGGCTGTGAGGTTTGCCTGCTGTTTTATATTTTCTAATGTAATAATTTTGCTGGAAATTTTGACTCCGACAGTGGAGAGGTACTCGTCGCTGAATTGCCGATCGACAAAACGGCGGATCAAGCTGGTTTTGCCCACGCCAAAGTCGCCGATCATGCACATTTTTTTAGATATAGTAGCTGACATAATTATTTGTTGTTTGCGGTCTTAGTTATTGGTTCAAATACCACGCATCTGCTCAAAAGTAGTGGTTGATTGGGTTCTACGCCGTCGGGTGAATTGGGGCTGGCGATCGTTTGGAGGTGCTTGGGGTCTGCACCGACGCGCACCAAAGCATCTCGCACGGCTGCTGCACGCCGGAGCGACAGCCGTTGATTTGTGGCAAGTTCGCCAGTTCCATCGCTGTGCCCAATTATCTTAATATGTTTTTGAGGATATCGATCCATGAATTTTTTGACACTGGCGATAATTTCTGCGGATGTTGAGTCTAATTTTGCGGTTCCTGGGTCGAAGTAGATGCGGCTTGCAATCTGGAGCGGATCTAGTTTAACAGTGCTGACGACGGACTGAACGCCGGGAATTTGCTTGAGGGACTGAGCAATTTTCTGTGAGTCTGCATCATCCATGACTGTCCCCTCTACTGTAACTTTGCGATCGCCATACCGACTAGAAATAGAAACGCCCTCCCTCTGGTTCAAAACAGCAGTAATTCGCTGCACTTCTCCCGCTGTCAAAACAGGGTCGGGAGGTACATCTACAGCGATTATTTGATTGTCTAATTGCAGATTTGGTACAGTTGATGCAGCTATTTTTTCGGCTTTTGCCCGCAATTCTGGATTTGGCAATTTTCCGGTTAATTTGAGAGTGTTGCCCTCAACGTCGGCGTTTAAGCGGTAAACTGCTAATTCTGGGGTCGATGCTAAAGCTAAAGCGACATTTGCTACCACGGGGCGGTCGATGCTGCGGCGGTACTGATACATTCCCCAAGGTACTAAGATTAAGCTGAGGGCTGCCATGCTCAGGCCGAGCAGCATCAAGGGGGGTTTTGTGGATTTTTCCTTGTCCAGCGGGTCGAATAAAGTTTTGATAAACGGGTGCAGCGAATCGGGTATAGTATCGGGGTCGCCGTTAAATTCGTGAATTAATTTAGCGTAATTAAGGATGAGATTACTAAGTGTTTTCCGCAGCTTGCTGATGAACGAGTCTGGCGGTTCTCCTTTAACTACGACTGCCATGTAGCAGTATCCCGCTACTTCTAGCAGAATTTTTGAGTCGCCGTATTCAATTTGATTGAGTTCGGAAACTTCTCCCGGCACAACGATACACTCGTTAACAAAGCTGCGAATGGCTGTGAGCATTCCTGCTACCATTTCCGATTCTAACTGGTAGCTTTCGGAGTTTTGAACTTCGGAAATTATTAAGCCTGATGCTTTGTGAATTAAGAATACTGCTTGGATGGTAAAGGGTACTGATTCTCTGAGGATTAATTCGGCTTCGGAGACTCCTTGTACTTTGGAGCGAATTTTTCTCTGGAATCCTTCCACGCTCATGGCATTTGACACTTTTTCATTGATTGTCTTGATAGCTTCTGCCATGTATCTGGAAATAGTGCTGCCAATGACGGGATAGAGAGCATCCACCATCGAGTCGCGTTCGAGTGCGATTTGGGCTGTAATCGCTTTGCCCATTTCTGGGGCGAGGGCTTGGGCGATCGACTCTTGGTCGAGGCGAATTTGCTCTTTAATTGCCATGCCGATTTCTGGGGCGATCGCCTTAGCAATTTCTTGTGGCGAATTTTTTATTTGTTGAGCAAGGGCGTCTGGGAGCAATTCAGCGATCGCCGAACTCATTGCTGGTCTGTTTTCTAGCGTTTTGGCCCTAATTACTTCATCAATAATTGGCACGATCGCGTTAACAACTTCTTCTCGGGAATCCGTAATTTTGCGGGTGAGAATTTCTGCGATCCAAGGGAGCATCAGGGCGATCAATTCTTGGGGATCGTGGATTTGGTGTTCGAGTTTTCCTAATTTATCATTGATGCTTGCCAGCAGGTGGCGCACCCCGGGCAAATCGTTTTCTGCTAGCAGAATTTTCACTTGTTCGATATCCGACATTTGCGAGCCAAAAATCAGATTTTGCAGCCTTGCCATCGCGTTGTCGGCTTCATTTAAGTCTTGTTTAATTTCGCCTAATATTTCCGATCGCTGCGATATCGGTGTCGGCTGTTCTGGCAATTCTGACATCGATGGCAGTGAAGCAACCACCGCATCTAAATATTTTTTTTCTGACTGCCCGGGAAGTGTGGGAAAGCCGCTATTCGGTGCAGTTGTGGAGGCTGGCGTCTCTGTTTGGGGAGCAGACAACTCCTCTAAAACAGTCTCGAAGTCCTCGGATTTTGCTGCCTGTACTTCCTGCCCAGAATCTCTCTCAAAATCTGTTTGGGCGATCGGAGAAACATCTGCTGAAACATCTATAGTTTTAGCTGAGGAATAGTTTCTTTCGAGTTCTGAACTGTTGAGTTTGTGAGTAGGGAATAGCCTGATTTTGGGTTCGCCTGCAACAGCCGGGGAGTCAGTAGACTTTGGTTGGCGAGATCCTGTTTCTGATACACTTGCTGCAACATCCTCTGGTTGTTGCTCAGACTCTTGCTCAGAAATCCCTAACAAATCCATCAACCCGCCGAGGGCCCCAGCTTGACTGTTTTCGCTGCTGCTGTCACGTTCGGGCTCTGGATTTTGCTGTTTTGAACCAGCAATAATTTTGAGTTCGACTAACAGATTCAGCAAGGGTTCTAGCTGGGTTGCTGCATCGGCAGCGGACTTGTCAGGTTGAGAAACAAAACCCTCTAGCTGATTTTCACCGGCTGGATTTTCTTTCGGTAAAGCCATGCGTTATTATCCGTGGTGGTGGCGCTCCGGCAACAGAAAATCGTTATTTGACTTATTATCAGCAACGCCTTTAAGTTCGGGCACAAATTCTGTGCCTTTCAGCCTCATGCCGAGTTCAAACAGAATTTCTGCCATGTCGTCTCTAGAAACTTTAACATCTCTGAGCATGGAAAAGCGGCGGTCGAGTTCTTCAAAAACCTGTGTTTTCAGAGTGCGGGTTTCTTCGGAGAGTCGCTCTCTGGTTTGGGAGAGTTCATCGCGAATCGAATTGGTTTGATTGTCGATGGCTTCGTCTAGAGCTTCTACGCTGCTGGAAAATTTCCGGTTAACGCGATCGATTTGCTGCCGGAGATCGGCACTTTCTTCTTGCGTATTTAAGGTGAGCGATTTAACTTTCTTTTCAAAAGAATCAACTGCCGCCTTCATTTCTGCTGAGAGAACTGATTTCACCTGTTCGATGCGAGCTTGCGTATCTTGCTGCATCATCGACAAGTCGGAATCTATTTTATCGAAGCGATTGTCGTATTCTCTAAGCTGCGCTCCGAAAATTATATCTCGAATCTGGTCGATATTTCCCAACCGTTCGCGCATTTCTTCTTTAGTTATTTCTGCCATGCTTGTACCTCTAATCTCCCGATATTGTGACTTTTAGAACTGTGTCGAATTTTTTGTTAAATTGCCTGTCGAGCATTTTAAGTAGGCTCAAAAGACGCGCCTGCGGCTTTTTCTGCGGTGATTTACCACAACAGTTGGCTGCACTACTTTTCTTGACTTGACAGAACTCTATTGCTTGAAACTCTCACCCCTTTGTCGGGGAGGGGATTTTTTAGAGTTTTGACTCCTTTATATCCTGAGATTCAAATTCTTGGGGTGGGTTCTGTAACCCAAAATGGCGGTTTGCTATTCTTGCTTTGCAGCAAGCTCCTCAAGGATAGAGTTTCCTGCTATACAGGGGGTAGGTTTTAATGTCTTGTCTTGACTTTTCAATGATATCGCATCTTTGAGCGCGCCTAATGCCACGGCATCTAGGTCACGGCAAAAAAACGGGCGGACGCGATCGCACCGGTGCAACTATCTATAATATCCTGTCTTGTCGATTCACAACGATAAAATTGGTTTGTAGTGCGGACTTTAGTCCGCAACCAGGAACGGACTAAAGTCCGCACTACGAACCCCGTCTCCCTCTAAAAAAGCGTAGGGCCCGATCGACAATGACCAGGCCCAATAATATGAGAGCTTTGTTTTTTCTAACAAACTAGATGTGTTTCCGGTAAAGAACGATTACTTACTAGGGTTGACAATTTGTGCAACTTTACTTTTAATCCGCAAGCACAATAAGTCTGACTCGACTGCGGTTTGGCTTGACTGCCCGATCGGCAGTTCGCCACTATTCCAAGTTGTGTTCGGTTAATTTCTGCTGCGTCTGGGAATCTAGACCGGAGACACCATGCCTATATCCTCGAACTTTGTTTCTAAATATAGCGACCTCCTTGCTCTTTCTGTGGGTGTCTATTACTAAGTTACCACGACCTTTGGGAGGAGTAAAGCACTATTTGCAAAACTTGATAGGTCTTTACATTACTAAGTATAATGATATTAATATCCACATAGATGTAAGTTAGCACTCACGCACTCCGAACAAAGAAACCGGGTTTTTTCACTCTTATTGAGGATTTTAAGCAAATACGCTTGGGTTAACACTGTTGATTCCCCGGAGATCCCCCTCGCATCCCCCTTAAAAAGGGGGACTTTGAGAGCTTTCTTGTTCCCCCCTTAAGAAGGGGGGTTAGGGGGGATCGGGCTTAACTTAACCGTATTGGATTTTAAGCAAGTATTCTATTTAAAAAACCGGGTTTCTGGACATCCGTGCGTAAGTCCTATAAATTCTATTGTTGCGACATCTTTACATACTTAACAATTTTTGTCATGTCTATTTCTCCTAAATTTCTCAGTGGTAGCGAAATCCGCGAAACCTTCCTCGACTTTTATGCCGATCGCGGACATAAAATATTACCGAGCGCTTCTTTGGTTCCCGAAGATCCGACAGTGTTGCTGACGATCGCCGGAATGCTACAATTCAAGCCAATATTTCTCGGTCAGCGCGCCGCCACTTCGCCGCGCGCCACAACTTCGCAAAAGTGCATCCGCACCAACGACATCGAAAACGTAGGCCGCACCGCCCGCCACCACACGTTTTTTGAGATGTTGGGTAACTTCAGTTTTGGGGATTATTTCAAGAAACAGGCCATTGCTTGGGCTTGGGAACTTTCCACAGAAGTTTTCGGTTTACCAGCGAAAAACTTAGTTGTGAGTGTTTTCCGAGAAGATGACGAAGCCTTTGCGATTTGGCGCGATGAAATTGGCATTCCGGGCGATCGAATTCAGCGCATGGGAGAAGCAGACAATTTCTGGCAATCTGGCCCCACAGGCCCCTGCGGCCCGTGTTCCGAGATTTACTACGATTTCCACCCAGAAAGAGGCGACAATATTGACCTCGAAGATGATACTAGGTTTATCGAATTTTATAACCTGGTTTTCATGCAGTACAATAAAGATGCAGAGGGCAATTTAACACCGCTGCAAAATCAAAATATTGATACTGGAATGGGACTGGAACGGATGGCGCAAATCCTCCAAAAAGTCCCCAACAATTACGAAACAGATTTGATTTTTCCGATCGTTCAATCGGCGGCGGAAATTGCCGGAATTGATTACCACAATAGCGATGAAAAAGTCAAGGTTTCGCTGAAAGTAATTGGCGATCATATTCGGGCTGTGGTGCACATGATTGCGGACGAAATTCGCGCGTCGAATGTTGGTCGCGGTTACATTTTGCGCCGGTTGATTCGCCGGGTGGTGCGCCACGGGCGGCTGATTGGAATTCAGGGCGAATTTACGGTGCGGGTGGCTGAAAGTGCGATCGACCTTTCGGAAGCAGCTTATCCGAATGTGCGATCGCGCGAAGCTCAAATTAAGGCAGAATTGGCAAGGGAAGAGGCGCAGTTTCTTAAAACTTTGGAACGCGGAGAGAAGCTGCTGGAAGAAATTGTCGATCGTACAAAACAGCAAACCAACCAACAAATCAGCGGTCAAGATGCTTTCACTCTTTACGATACCTACGGTTTCCCCTTAGAACTGACCCAAGAAATTGCTGAGGAACAGGGAATTACTGTGGATTTGGACGGTTTTGAAGTCGCGATGAAGGAACAGCAAACTCGCGCCAAAGAAGCTCATCAAACAATTGATTTAACTGTACAGGGTTCATTGGATAAATTGGCTGAAACTATTCACAAAACAGAGTTTGTCGGTTATGCTGAATTGTCGAGTTTAGCTGAGATAGAAGTTATCTTAGTTGACGGCCAAGCTGTGGAATCAGCAGAGGCGGGAACCGAAGTACAAGTTGTTTTGAACAAAACCCCGTTTTATGCAGAATCGGGCGGACAAATTGGGGATAAAGGTTATTTGCAAAGCGGAGAAAATGGTCAGAGTTTGTTGGTGAGAGTTGATGATGTGAAGAAAGAGTCGGATTTCTTCGTGCATTTCGGTTTGGTGGAACGGGGAACCCTGAGAGTTGGCGATAGTATTACTGCCAAAATTGACAATAGCGGTCGCCGGAGAGTTCAGGCTAATCACACAGCAACTCACTTATTACAATCAGCTTTGCGAAAAATTGTGGATGATTCAATTTCCCAAGCTGGTTCCCTGGTATCGACGGAAAGATTGCGGTTTGATTTCAATTCTCCCCGCGCTGTGACAGCAGAAGAGGTGCAGAAAATTGAGGATTTAGTTAATAGTTGGATTGCGGAAGCCCACGCTGCGGATGTTGCTGAAATGCCGATCGCCCAAGCGAGGGAAAAAGGCGCTACAGCCATGTTTGGCGAGAAGTACGGCGACGTGGTGCGGGTAATCGACTTTCCCGGGGTTTCGATGGAATTGTGCGGCGGAACTCACGTCAGCAACACCGCAGAAATCGGGCTGTTTAAGATTGTTTCCGAGGCGGGTGTAGCGGCTGGCACTCGCCGGATTGAGGCGGTTTCGGGCCAGGCTGTTTTGGATTATTTGAATGTGCGAGACAAGGTTGTGCGCGATTTGGGCGATCGATTTAAAGCGAAGCCGGAAGAATTGCCGAACCGGATTACTAATTTGCAGAATGAGTTGAAGGATACTCAGAAACAGTTGGCTGCTGTGAAGTCGGAATTGGCGATCGCGAAATCCGACCAATTGCTAGCAAAAGCTGAGTCCATTGGGGAGTTCAAAATCATTGTAGCCCAATTGGGAGATGTGGATGCAGAAGCGCTGAAAACTGCCGCCGAAAGATTGCAGCAAAAACTCGGAAATGCTGCGGTTATTCTAGCATCGGTTGCTGATGTAGACAAGGTAACTTTGGTAGCAGCTTTTAGCCCAGAAGTCAATAAAAAAGGATTGCAAGCAGGCAAGTTTATCGGCAAAATTGCGGAAATTTGCGGCGGAAAAGGCGGCGGGCGGCCGAATTTGGCGCAAGCTGGGGGACGCGATGCAAATAAGTTGCAGGAAGCGTTGGAAAGTGCTCGCAATCTGTTAGTTGAAGGGTTGGGGTAATTAGGGGTTTGTGTGGGAGACTAAAACTATTTTTATCTCTCGTTTGTAGCGGAGGCTAGATCCCCCTAAATCCCCCTTAAGAAGGGGGACTTTGATCGGAATCTTGTCCCCCCCTTCTTTAAGGGGGGCTAGGGGGGATCTAGCCTCGGCGGTAAACAGAAGCCGGGGCCTCCGCAACCAACCCGTAATCAACCCGCAATCAATCCGCAAACCAACCCCAAATCCATCCGCTAAATCCGCTACAAAATCCGCTGCCAATCTTGCATCCCCCCCACAAACCAGGTAAAATATCCCAAACACGGATAGATCAATGAACAACCAACCAACCTATCTCACCCTAATCCAATCTCTCCTCAACTCCCCCAAAGACGAACAAATCGCCATCCTGCAAGCCAATCTCGAACTAATCGATGATAACTTTGCCCAATACTTGCGCGAGTGGGCAACTCAAACTCTCGCAGAAATGGAGTCAGAGGAAGCTACAAACATTATTATTCCTATTTTTAACTTCAGTAACTTAATTCAACAGTTTCCACTGGGTAGCAAAAGCAGCAATATGGAAATTGCCATTGTAGGCTATGAAATGGCATTGGAAGTTTTTAATAGAGATACTTATGCCGAACATTGGGCAGTTATTCAAAATAATTTAGCAGTTGCTTACAGTAACAGAATTAGGGAAGACAAAGCCGAGAATCTCGAAAGGGCGATCGCCTGTTATGATTTGGCTTTATTAGTTCGTACCCGCGCCGCTTTTCCCCAAGATTGGGCACAGACTCAAAATAATTTAGCAACTGCTTACAGTGACAGAATCAGGGAAGACAGGGCGGAGAATATCGAAAAGGCGATCGCCTGTTATGAATTGGCTTTAGAAGTTCTTACCCGCACCGATTTTCCCCAAGATTGGGCGGGGACTCAAAATAATTTAGCAAATGCTTACAGTGACAGAATCAGGGAAGACAGGGCCGAGAATATCGAAAAGGCGATCGCCTGTTTTGAATTGGCTTTATTAGTTTACACCCGCGCTGCTTTTCCCCAAGATTGGGCTGATACTCAAAATAATTTAGCAGCAGCTTACTATAGCAGAATCAGGGAAGACAGGGCGGAGAATATCGAAAAGGCGATCGACTGTTATGAATTAGCATTAGAAGTTCGTACCCGCGCCGATTTTCCCCAAGATTGGGCACAGACTCAAAATAATTTAGGACTTGCTTACTGGAACAGAATCAGGGAAGACAAAGCCGAGAATCTCGAAAGGGCGATCGCCTGTTATCAAGCAGCTTTAGAAGTTCGTACCCGCGATGCTTTGCCCCTAGATTTGGCGATGACTCAAGAAAATTTGGCTTATGCTTATCAGGAAAAAGGACTAATTCCCGAAGCTATAAAATATTTTAAATCATCTTTAGAAATCTTCAAACCCGATGCTTTACCCCTTAGCTGTCTCAAAGCTGCGCGAAATTTAGGCAATACCGCGTTTGACATAGAAGAATGGGAAACAGCCATATTCGGCTACGAAAAAGCCATCGAAGCAGTCGAACAAAGCCGCGAGTGGATTGCCTCCGAAAACCGCAAACGAGAAATCATCGGCGAAAACCTCAACGTCTACGAAAAAATGATCCAATCCTGCATCAACCACCAACAATATCACAAAGCCATTCAAACGATCGAACGCAGCAAATCCCGCTACCTAGTCGAACTCTTCACCAACAGCGAAATCTACCCCAAAACAGCCACCGACACCGAAAAACAGCAACTCCAAAACCTGCGCCGCCAAATCGCCGCCTCCCAACAATTCCTAGAAACCCAAACCCCATCTCCTCCTCTTTCTCCCCCCCTTACCAAGGGGGGGCCGGAGGGGGTTCCAGATG
>PVWI01000222.1 GCA_003003725.1 filamentous cyanobacterium Phorm 6
CCCTCTCCCCTTTTCCTCAGCCGTTGGGTTTGAGATAAGCAATTGCCGATCGCGAGATCAGAATTTGTTTTTCTGAGGGATCTACGAGGCAAATGCAGCTATTATCCTGCCAAAAAATTCTGCCGGCTAGCAAGTCGCCGGTCATGAGTTTGATCTCCACCTGTTCTTTGTCTTTGATGTAGCTTTGTATTAAGCGAATGCTGGGCAATCCGGTCTCAAATTCAGACATACTGGGAAATGGGTAAGTTAGTCATTAGTCATCAGTCATCAGTCATCAGTCATCAGTCATTAGATTTGTCCCCAAAAATATTCAAGAACGGGCGGGATGCCTGTTTCACAGGAATTATGGGGGAACTCTATCAATCGCCAACGGCAGACTCAGGACTAGGAAGATACGGGGATGCCCAGTACCAATGACAAATGACTAATGACTTTAGAAGTCTATCAACTAATCAGTTTTAACCAAAAGAGGTTTGTTTTTTATGCCGATCGAGTTTACGAAATATCACGGACTGGGCAATGATTTTATTCTGATTGACAACCGCCACTCCCCGGAACCGGTGATAACACCAGAACAAGCTGTCGAAATGTGCGATCGACATTTTGGCATTGGCGCAGACGGCGTGATTTTTGCCCTTCCCGGTCAAAACGGCACTGACTATACGATGCGGATTTTTAATTCCGACGGTTCGGAACCGGAAATGTGCGGCAACGGAATTCGCTGTTTGGCTAAGTTTATCGCCGATTTGGAATCGAAAGAAGTTCACCCCCCCCAACCCCCCCTTGCTAAGGGGGGGAGTGAATCGAAGGAAATTGACCTCTCCCTTGCTAAGGGGGGGAGTGAATCGAAGGAAATTGACCTCTCCCTTGCTAAGGGGGGGAGTGAATCTAAGAGTGAGTACCGGATTCACACCGGTGCGGGCGTTATTATCACCGAATTGCGATCGGACGGTCAAGTTAAGGTGGATATGGGAGTTCCCCGGCTGCTGGCTGCGGAAATTCCGACAACTTTGGCCGCACCGGATGCGAAAGTGATAGATGTGCCGATCGAAGTTGCTGATAAATCTTGGTCTGTTACTTGCGTCAGCATGGGTAATCCTCACTGCATTACTTTTGTAGACGATGTTTCGGCTGTTGCTTTGGAAACTGTCGGGCCTGTGTTCGAGCACCACCCAGCCTTCCCGCAGCGCACTAATACCGAATTCATTCAAGTAATACGATCGAACTACGTAAAAATGCGGGTGTGGGAAAGGGGCGCAGGTGTTACTCTAGCTTGTGGGACTGGTGCTTGTGCTGCTGTGGTAGCTGGAGTGTTGGTCGCTAAGTGCGATCGGACAACTGCTGTTGAACTCCCCGGTGGCGTTTTGGAAATCGAATGGGCAGAAGTTTCTGGGCGGATTTACATGACCGGGCCGGCACAGCGAGTATTTACTGGTTGTATTAGTCTTTAGTCATCAGTCATTGGTCATTAGTCATTAGTCATTGGTCATTGGTCATCTATGGGTGGTTTAAGGCAGTTTTTTGTATAATTGACAAAAAAATCAAATTGGATAATTCAAAATTTTTCTTGAATTCTGACTAAAATCTTCCCCGTTGAGAACTAATTGGCTGCGGACTAATTACTACTGACTACTGACTAAAATCTAAACTCTAAAATCTAAAATCTAAAATCTAAAATTTACTAGGTGGATGTGCATGGCTGGAGGTATTTATCTGATTCAGGACGACGACAGGCTGGTAGAAATGATGGAACAGCCCTACGACTCGGAAGACCAGTTACAAGATTTGCTAGTAACTTATCCGAATCTGATCGCGGGAGACCAAATCGATCGGGCGACGGCGCGCAGGTGGCTGTTAATTTCGCGGGAAGCAGCAGCGCCCACCGATGAGGAAACAGCCGTCCAGTGGTCGCTGGATCATTTATTTCTCGACCAAAATGCAGTTCCTACTTTGGTGGATGTCAGGCGAACTCCTAATGCTGAACTGCGGCAAAAAGTTTTGGGTCAGTCGATCGACTATGCTGCTAATGCGGTAGTTCACTGGCCAGTCGATTCAATTATTGCTCTGTTTGAAGCTAATTGTCGCGATCGGGGCCGCGATCCCGAACAGATTTTTGAAGAGTTTCTGGGCGCGGATGCTAATGAAGACCTATTTTGGCAGAAGGTTAAAACTAATTTGCAAGCGGGTAAAATTCGCTTAGTGTTTGTCGCTGACGAGATTTCCGCTGAAATGCGCCGAGTTGTGGAATTTCTTAACGAACAAATGGACCCGGTTGAAGTTTTTGCACTGGAAATTAAGCAGTATGTAAGTGAAGACGGTTTGAAAACTTTGGTTCCCAGAGTCATCGGTCAGACATCCGAAGCACAGCAGAAGAAATCCAACGCAACGCGCGAAAGAAGGCGCTGGGATGAATCTTCATTTTTTGCGGAAATCAAAGCTAGACGGGGCGCGGACGAAGCGCAAATGGCAAGAGAAATCTACCTTTGGGCGAAAAGTCAAGAACCCGAAGTTCAAATCCAGTGGGGAACGGGGGACGCCTACGGCGGTTTCGCCGCCCAATTGCCTCAAAAGGGAAGAAAACCCTATCAGTTATTCACTGTAGATATTGCTGGCAGAATGGAGATTTCTGCTGACAATTACGGTTCCCGGCCACCGTTTAATGTGGAACAAAATTGGCTGGAATTGAGAAGTAAGCTGAGTTCGATCGGTCTGTCGCTGCCTACAGAACCTGGGGAAAGAAGGTCGCCGAGTCTCGCTTTGTTTACTTTGCAAGAGGAATCTGCCCTCAAGCAAGTTATGGAAACTTTTGGCTGGGTGGTTGAGCAAATTAAAACGTTATAGTTACACTCAGAGATGATAGAAACGGAGGACACGGCAGTGCCGTTTCCCTACAATTAATGGGGGTAGGGAAACGGCACTGCCGTGTCCTGATTGTGGGTAATATGAATTCCGATCCTACCGGATTTGATCTGACGCACCCTACCCTATGTGCTCGATAGTATGTATATGCCCGGTTCAGCGTCATCCCCTGGCAGAATTTCACGGCTGCTTTTAACACCTCTACTTTCGCACAGATTTGCAAACGATTCTAAACCTTCTAATCTTGCTGAAAGTTCACTCAACCCATCCAGATATTCAGCTACAGCAATTTGGCGATGTGTCCATGTTTGATCAAATTTAGCAGAACTATAGGACATTTCAAACTCTACATCAACATAATTTTTTTTGCGTCGGATTTGGTCAGGAGATAAAGTGCGATCGCTTGGTGATATTTCCGTAATTCGTTCTACTCGTTCTGAGGCAATATGGTTTTTAAACCGAGAATTAGTAAAGCGATAAGCAGTAGATAGATAAGTGTTTTCATCATTGATTAGTGCCTTAGCCCATCTTTCCGCGACTTGTTTAAATTGGGGGATTTGTAACGCCAGTAATTCTTTAGCTTCTTGATGTTTCCCTATTTCTAAGAGAAGATTGGCTTCTGTTGCTATGGCTACAGCCCAACCTTGAATAGAAACATCAGCATTAAGCATAATTTCAGCATCTAATTCTGGGGTAGCTTGCATTGCTTGATTACTGAGAAATGATCCCACACTAGAAGCTGTTTTAATGGCTGATCTCGGTGATTCATCAGGAAAAAGAGAGCGATCGTAAAGTTCAGCTTTTAAATCGGCAATTTCTTTAATTAACATGGCTTGATGAAGATGCGAAATAGCTTTAGCAAGGCTTTTTTGCTTTTGGCGGCTGTCTTCTACCAATAAATACAGATATGCCAATTGTCCCGAGATAATATCTAAGCCCTCGTCAACACTATTTAAGCGATTATCAATATGATTAAAACCTGCTATCAAGTTATTTTCAATCCGATTTAAGCCAGCTTCAACTCGGTTAAATCCTTTTTCCATTGACTGTTGAATGTGGCCTAAATTTTCTTGTATTTGGTGCAGTTTATAGCCCATATAGGCAAAGCCAGCAATGCTGACACCAAGATTTAAAACACTTGCGCCCGCAGTAATTTGAGTTAACCCCATCACTGAGGATAGGGTTTTTTCAATACCCATTAATTTATGATAGCTAAGCCCATGACCAATAACATCAACTCCTCCCAAAATGGGAGAAAATGGAACAGTCATCAGTTTGCTAGTCAGTCCGGGAGTTTCGGCTAAATGGCGGACAATTTGACCACCATTTGCAGTACCCGCAGCCCATCTAATAACGCTTCCGTAGCGTTGCATTGAGCCATCGAGTAAACCCTTGATAATTTCGGGATTGTTAACTAACAGAGTGGTATCAATCAGCATTTTACTTTCTCCTGTTTAACGATTGTAAACTTCAATGTTTCCGTAGGCTTCCATTTGCAATCTAGCGGAGATTGTAAGATTAACTGATAAATCAGCTAATTTACGGAAAGCATCATATCTATCCAGTTGATCCACATTAGAATTGAACCCTTCATCAGCTTGATTTAGCTCTATATAGACTAGATAAATATCATATTCTGATTCTGCTCCTTTGGCGACTGAATACTCCCTGATATTAGGTTTTATTTTAGAGTATTCAGTTTCAGAGCCTAGCCATAAATATTTCGTGATTTCATAAAGAGATTCCCCATCCTTATAATCAATGCGTCCTTTTGCTTTTAGTGATTCAAGAAAATCTGCCTGTGAATGAGAAACTACTAAAACTAAAAACTGTTTAGTAATTTTTTGTACTGTAGGAGTGGGAATTGGAGGCGTTTGAACTGTAGAAATGCTAGGAGCCGGAGGATTAGGATTAGATTGTCTGGGTTCTTCTCTAGGATTTGTTTGTTGTTGTTTTGGTTGATTGAGGTTATAGATAAAGTAACCAATTGCGGTAATAGCGAAAGCAATAAGTACAATAAATTCCATGTTTTCCCTCCTAATGTTCATTCGATTAAAAAGCCCGTTTATATGTTGATAGAATGGATTTTGAGAGAAGGGATTTTCAATTTTAATCCTGGTAGGTGCGTCACCGCCTCGAGTTGGTATAGTCCAATTTTCCTTTTCTCTTGTGCCTTCTTGATAAATATAATTTGTTAAGTCTTTTATTTCAGGCTGACGATCATAACCTCTCAAAATATAGGCAGAAATATCTTTATTTATATCAAGCTCTTGGCACCAAATTCTAGTAGAGTGATACAAATAAAAATCAGGAGGATTACTACCTGTTAATTCATGTCTTATTCGTTCTCTTACTTCGTTTAACTTCTGAGAAAACATCATTGTTAATCCTTAAAGAATAGATTGTTTTAAGAGGGAGCAAGATGCTCCCTAAAATTATACAACAGCAGACTTAAGATTGACGACAATCTTTTTCTAAATTTTGACAAACCGCTGTTGCATGATCTTTTTTAACTTCAAAGTCACGCCAGAACTGTTTTTCTTGCTCAAAATTGCCCTCAATAATACTTGATTGTTGCTGCAAAGCGCGTTCAGCTAGATTGGTAATCTCATCAACGGATTCTTCAAAGTTACTGCTAACATCATCTAACCGTTTGGAAATCCACTCAAACAAAATATCCCACAAACGTTTTTTCCCTTTCTCAATTCCACTTGACCATTGTTTTGCCATTAAGTCGGGAGAAGGAAGGAAAAGTTCAACATACTCGATATCTTCATAAATATTCCGAGTTACAGCTTCTTGGTATTCACGGGTTACAGGTCGTGTTTTTGTGCTAGAGAAACAAGAGCCATCCCTATAGTTTTCATATTCTGTTTTTCTGCGAGTTTCATTTACTTCTTCCTTACCAACTTCTTCTTTTTCTGTGATTCGCTTTTTTTCTATAGCTTCTGGAAGTTCAAAAAACTTCTCAGGTAAAGTTGGCAAGTTTTGAGCTAACTTTTTGCGTAAATTACTGATGGCTGCTTGTTCAATATTAATCGAAGAAAAAACTTCCTCTGACAAACAAACTTTTAGTTTCTTAACTAGCTCATTAGATGGCTTCTCAACTAATGATTGTAAAGCTTGTTCAATTTTTTGAGCTTTTCCTTGCAATAAAAACTCTGCTCTTTTGGATATAGCTTTTCTCATGCTGTGATATAGCAACAGAGTATAGCGTTCATCATGTTCAATTTCTTTTGTTCCATGATTATCATCAGCCCGTACACGCTTAACTAAGTATTCTGACTTAGGAGAAAACTTACTGAGTCTTCGACTAACATTATCATAGGCTTTAGAAATATCCTCAGCTAATGAAGGTAATGTGATTTCCCCTAGTTTATCTCTGAGTTCAAAAGCTCCTTGATTATTTTTAAACGCATCGCGAACTGGAACAATTAGAGATGTGGTTAAATCTCCTTCTACCTCATTGACAGCACCAAATATCCGAAAAAAGCTATCATCAAACCCTTTTGTGTTAGCAATTTTTTTAGCCTCAATATGATCTTTAGGAGCTATTTTTAAGAGTTCTATTATTGCCTTAATATCGCCATGAAATTCTTTTTTACAAATTTTGATATTTTTATGAAAATCTTGACGAATTTTAGCAATGTTATCTCTTTCTTGTTTAACCTGTTCTTGATTGTTAATTTTTCGGGTTTGAATCAAAATATCAAGAGATTGTGCCAAAGCATCGTAATTATCGAATACTTCCAACAAAGCAGGAAGTATTACCAATTCAGCAAATGATTCTTGAACCCGCACACGGAAACGATCCCAAAGTTCTCTACCTCCACTCCATTCTAAAGAATAGTGGAGAATTTGCCGCATGGTTTCATCATCAATAGCCTCATTGTCTTCTACCCGATCTTCAATATCGCGAAACCAATTCTTTAAATCGCGGTTCTCCTTAGTATTTAATTTAATAACTCCTGCACAGTCTTGAAACATAGCTTTAAGGAGTTTTAACCGTATCTCCTGACTCATCACTGACGGTTCGTTAAAAGCTCCTGAACCCCAAGCACACTGAGCATAATATAAAAGACGAGCATTAAAAGGCAGAACATCAGGAAGTTCTGGAAGCGATAAGACCTCTTTAATTTCTTTTCTTAACTTATCAATCCGCTCTGATAGGGGTAAATCATCGGTTCCTCGGTTATCGACCCGATTTAAGATAAAAATCATCGAATCTGTGCGACCTTGTAGATATTCGACAACTTTCTTTAATTCTTCTAATAAGCGTTTTCTGTGCTCATCATCTACCTGCATATAGTCCAAAGCGACTAAACTAAAAGCTTTATTAACTTGCTTTTGGATAGTTGCTAAGTTAGCCCGGTCTTGAACTGATTTCAATCCAGGTAAATCAATCAATTCAACTCCGATTCCGTTGGGTAAACCTAGCAAAGAAGCATCACAAGCAGGTAAAAGAGGAACATGAGCGGTTATTTGTGGCGCAACATACTCACGCTTTTTCCGCGCCGCGTGATAGGAGTGCATTACGGTGCTAATTCGCTGGTATAAATCCTCATCGCTTAATCCTGTCCATTCACCAGCCTCCCAAGCAGCATCTTCCGTTTCTGCAATCATTAATCTCTGTTCTTGAGAATGTTTGATGGTTAATACACCCCCACTCATTTCTCCAGCTTCAATCGGTGCGATTTTTCGACCAATCAGCGCGTTAACAATCGTTGACTTTCCAGAGGAAGTTGTGCCCAGAGTAGCAATCCGAAAACTAGGATTTTCTAGGCGTTGGACGGCTTCTTGATAAACAGTTAAAAAATCCTGTAGGCAAGATTGAATCCCCGAATCAGCAAAAACATCCGGGGAGGAGTTGACTAAGCTAGAGACTGAGTTGCCTAATTCTTGTAAAAGGTTGCGGGTGTTGTTTAACTTAGATTCAATTAGGGACATAGCAAAAATGCTTTCTTAATGATCTTTGTTAAGTATAACTAAGGAGACACGGCATCGCACCTCGTATATCCACGGATGTTTTAAACCTTGCCAGAAAATAAAGAGTCACTCTTAAATCAACTTGTAGAGTGCCTCGGAGATTGATTATTTCGATTTTAACAGGTTTATTCTACTGCGGGGCATCCTACGCACTAAGCTGTCCCGCACCTTGCGTTATATTTTTCGGGCGGGCGGGACGACACCCCTAATACGGTTCAGTTAAGCCCGATCCCCCCTAGCCCCCCTTAAGAAGGGGGGGACAAGAACTTACTCAAAGTCCCCCTTCTTAAGGGGGATTTAGGGGGATCTCCGAAGAATAAACAGTTTTAACTGAACCGTATTGGGGACACCCCACAATAATTTCATCAAACTTGACTGCACAATTTGTATGCGCCTGAGCTTGTTAATCTCATTATTATGTTTAGGGGGTAATGGGTGTCACCCTCAACATAATAATGAGTTGATGCAGAGTGAGCGACCGATCGCCAATTACCAATAAGCTGTTACGCATTTAAACCACTAACGGGGCCTGTAGGGTGCGTCAGCTTGATCGCTTCCACCGGCAAGGGAAACGCTGCGGCCCGTGGCACCCTACAATACTACTAATATCGAATATTAGCTTGTTTCATGCGCCGCAATGCTTCTCCCAGCCGATCGCAATCTGCAATCAAACTAATTCTCACATATCCTTCGCCACCAGGCCCAAAAGCATTGCCAGGAGTCACTACAACACCAGTTTGCTGCAAAACATTCAGGGCAAAATCAGTCGAACTCATGCCGCGAGTACAAGGAATCCAAAGATACATAGCAGCCAAAGGTTTAGGAATATTCCACCCTAATTCCGCCAATCCTGCCACCATAAAATCGCGGCGAGTGCTGTAACGATTTTGTACTTCTTTCAAGTAACTATCCGGCAATTGCAGTGCGGTTTCCGCCGCTGTTTGCAATGCGGAAAATATACCATAATCTAGGTTGGTTTTTAATGTCCGCAAACCTTGAATAATCTTGCTATTTCCTACTACAAAACCGACTCGCCAACCAGCCATATTGTAGGTTTTTGACATAGTGTGAAATTCGACGCCAATTTCTTTACCGCCGGGAATTTCTAATAAACTTGTTGGTTGATAGCCATCAAAGGCTAATTCAGCATAACATAAGTCGTGAACTAACAAGATTTGATGCTTGTGCGCGAAAGCCACAATATCTTTAAAAAATTCGCGGGGTGCTGTTGCTCCCGTCGGATTGCTGGGATAATTGAAATAGAGAATTTTGGCTTGTTCGGCTACGCTGTCGGGAATGTCGGCTAAGTCAATTACCCAGTCGTTTTCTGGTTTGAGGATGATGTTGTGAACTTTTGCGCCGGCAATAATCGGGCCGCGAAATAGTACTGGATAAGCCGGACTCGGTACTAAGATTAAATCGCCGGGATTGATGTAGGCGATCGCAAAATGTGCTAAACCTTCTTTAGAACCCAATAAAGGCAATGCTTCGCTTTCTGGATCGAGTTCAACATTGTAGCGGCGGCTGTACCATTTGGTAATTGTGCGGCGAAAACTGGCAGTTCCTTCAAAGGGTGGATAGCCGTGATTTGCAGGATTTTGGATGGCTGCGACAGCGGCTTCTACTACTGGTTGAGGAGTGGCACCGTCGGGGTTTCCCATTCCTAAGTCTATTAAATCTAGTCCTTGTTCGCGGGCGCGGGCTTTGAGTTCGTCGAGACGGGCAAATACGTAGGGCGGTAGTTTTTGCAACCTGTCAGCAGGGCTAATCCAATCCAAGGTCATTAGTTTGTTATCGGTTTTTATTTGTTAGTTGTTCGTAGTAAGGACTTCAGTCCTTGGTTCGTAGTGAGGACTTCAGTCCTTCTTTTTTAATCAAGACTTCAGTCCTTCCAACACAGCCTTTACAGGACTAAAGTCCTTACTACAAACCTTACTACCAAATGTTTTAATTCTTGACTCTCAATTCTCCCACAGGTGCGGTAGTAGAAACCATCGCTGCCATTAATTGTTCGGGAACAACTTTAAACGGCAGTCTGTGGATGTCGGAATTGGGCTGGCAGGCGATTTCGGCGGCACGCTGCAATTGTGCTACGGTAATCTCTCCGAGTCCCAGATCCGCTAAAATTTGGGGCAATCCAATCTCGGCGTAAAATTTTAGCAGTTGCTGTCTGGCGCTAGCGGCAAGTTGATTGTTTTGCAGCATTTCTTCTAACCGCAGTTGTACTAAAATGCCGTAGGCGACTTTTTCGCCGTGCAATGTGCCGTGACTTGCTAATAGATGAGTTAGGCCGTTGTGGACGGCGTGGGCGGCGACGGTGCGACATTGGGCTCCGCCGATGCCGCCAATTACTCCTGCTAGCAATACGGCTGCGTCTGTGACTTCTTGCCAGGTTTCGCTACCGGGTTCTTTGAGGGCGGCGGCTGATTTTTGGAATAAGATATCGCGCAGGATTCTAGCTTGTTGGACGGCGGCAATTATCATTGTCTGTTCGGAGTGTCCGCTGCTGACTGATGCTTCGTACCATTTGGCGATCGCATCTCCAATTCCTGCTACTAATGTCCGCTGTGGTGCGGTTTGAATTAAGCCGTAGTCGAGGATTAATAAGTCGGGACATCTGGCTAATGTGACGTCGTATTGGAATGCGCCTTGTTCGGAATAAATGTTAGAAAGGGCTGTCCAAGCGGCGCAGGTGGCTGCTGATGTCGGTATTGTGACGATCGGGATTTTGCACTGATAGGCGACGAGTTTGGCTGCGTCTAAGGCTTTTCCACCACCAACTCCGATGATGAAATCGGCTTCATGGCTGGCGGCTTCTTCCCGCAGTTGTTCGAGGCTGGTTTCGCTGCAATCGTTGCCGTATTGTGTTTCGGCGGATTGTAACTGCTGCTGTTCGAGGATTGGTTGCAGGTAGGGTTTGGCGGCGGCGAGGGAGTTGCTGCCGCCGACGATTAGCGGCCGCTTTCCGAAACGGGCGATCGCATCTCCGGCTTGTGCGATCGCCGATCGACCCCGCAATACACAGGCGGGAGCAATTGTCAAGGAATAAATCGCGGTTGTGTTGGTAGTTTTGGTGCTTTGGGTTTGAGTCATCGAACCACTGGATAAGTGACGAGAAGGTTGACGCTTTGCAGGATTGCTGGACTATCTAGAATAACTCTAACCCGTGTTCGGCGACATGGTAAGTTTTGTAAAGTTTTTATTAACTATTGTGGTT
>PVWI01000223.1 GCA_003003725.1 filamentous cyanobacterium Phorm 6
GTCAGAAGTTGGGATTCAACCAATTTTCAGTAAAACCTTTAATTATATCATAAAACTATTTTGCAAGAGGTCTATTTTTTGCTATTATATCTGCATATATTTCGTCATTTTCATAAATCTCCGGCTCGTTCTGAAAATTTTCTAAAAATGGTGATGGAAAGAAGGCTAATCTATGTGAAATTAAACTAGAATTTTCATAAGTATACATCAACTGGATTAACGCACCATCAATCATTTTCACATTATAGTTGTCATTTCTATCTAACTCCTTATACATCTCTTTGTAATCAACATTTTTTAATACTATTGAGAGATCCTGCATTCCAGAGTATGCGATTTTATAACTACCTTTACCAGTCTGTGTACATGAAGGAAAATTTTGTTGATCCGATAAACCAATTAATATTAATTTTTTAGTGATTTCATTAATTTCTTTGTAAATCTCTTGATGGCTAGTCATTAAACTTATTCATAAATTAGATTATACTTGATCCAGGACAAGAGTTTTAGATTAGTTGGTGGGTATGTTCAAGATTCTTAAAGCTTGTCTTTGAGTTGATTTACTAAATCTTGTGGTAAGTCTTCTTTCTGGATTTCACCTTTCTCAAGAGCTTCAAGCACGTCTTGTAGGCTACTACGTGACTTAGCTATAAGATTGCGTTCCTTTGGGTTGATCTCTCTATTAATAAGATTCATTTTCTTGCGTTCTTCTTCTGTAGGATAAGTAAATTCAAGAACAAAGTTTCTCCCCTTAATCTTCTCAAATTCTTCTACTAAACCTCTCATATTTTCACCATAACCTAATACTCTTATCCAAGCTTTGCTTCTTGTCATCGCAGTAAATAAGATATTTCTTTTCCTAGCAAGTTCTAAGCCTGAGAAGCATTCTTGAGCATTGATTACATAGATCATTGCAGCTTCATTTCCTTTGGCTCTATTGATACTTGTAAAAGTGATCGTTTCTTCACCAAAAAAGTCATCTGGTGAAGTTGTTACTCCAGCAAGGTTAGAGTTAATCTTCTTGTCAAATAGTAAAGTTCTAGCGTCTCCGACAGCCTGTCTAGTTGTAAGTGGATTAGAGTGGATAACCATTATATCGTCACATTTCAACTCATCTTCCTTAAGATTCTTCTCAATTTCATTAATCAGCCATTCAATTTGTGTTTGGTTACTATCAAAAGACTTTAATATAATTAAGTCTTCAATAGATGAATGAGATTCGAGGAACTTGGGACTGGTATTGTTAGTTCTAGAAAGCTTAACAAATTTTCCATCTTCCAGGCTTCCTGCCTCTACTTCATAACCAATCTCTTTCCATAATCCAGCATATTCAAACATCTGAATTAATCCTTCTTTTCTATATATACCAAAACCTAAAGCGTGTGCAGAAGTTAGGATGGGACGAGAATTTCTATAGCATTTTTCTAA
This sequence comes from filamentous cyanobacterium Phorm 6, assembly GCA_003003725.1. Taxonomy (GTDB): domain Bacteria; phylum Cyanobacteriota; class Cyanobacteriia; order Cyanobacteriales; family Microcoleaceae; genus Microcoleus. The sequence continues at coordinate 1,429 of PVWI01000223.1, forward strand.
AATAATGTCTTGTTTCGATTCCCCTGGTTTGTTCTGAAGTTGAACACGTAGTTTACCGTGAGCATCTTTTCCAAAGATGACTTCCGGCGATTCCATTGTCTTTTTATTGAGATTTTGAAGCTCATCATAAGCATACACCATTCTTTTTGGCTCTTTCAAAATTTCATAACAAAGTCGCAAAAAATGTTGAGAAAAATCCTGTGCTTCATCAATTAATATAGCATCATAATAGCGCTGATAAGTTTTAATTGAGTTGAGAGCTTCTTCACAAACCTTATCAAATTCTTGACCAGGTTTTGCAATCGTTTTTGCTGAATTTAAATCTCTATATTCAATGTTGTGTTTTTTGCAAAATTCATAATAAATCCCTTCTATGAAGGGACTTCCCCAAGCATGAATAATTTTGATTTTATCCCAGTCAGGCTCTTCACTTATTTGCTCAATAGTAAAAGTATTAATAAGCTGCTTAAACTGATTTTTTAACGAACGGGTATTAAAAGTTACGGCAATATCCCAATCGGGATGTTTTGCGTGTAGATATGCAGCTTTTAGGGCTAAAACTATGGTTTTACCTGAACCAGCAAGACCTCTAATTCTCTGTACACCTTCGACTGTTTCAATTACTGCTGCACTTTGATTTCTGTCTAAGTTGGCTATGGATTCTTCTAGTTTACGAAGTTTTGCACCCCTAGAGTTTTCTTGCTGAACATAGCTACGCTGCTTTCTTTTTCTGATGGAAGTCATAGCTTGTATTACTGAGTTAAGCTTCTCAAAATATTCACTTGATTTCCAATTTTGTTCATTCAAATATCTATTTAGTTCTGATTCATCAGTTATGATAGGATAATCATCCAAAGAAATATCATTTGGCTTGCTACTCCAGGCTGGTGCAAATGTTACAACACCAATTTCTACCATTAATAATCTTTTATTAGTAAGAAGTTTATGTTGGAGTAGTTTAGATTGAATTTTATTTATGCTCTCATCTTGTGCTTCTTCTATGTTTAGGCTGGTATCAGTTCCTTCGACAATGTTAAAAATAACAACACCCTGCTCTCTGGATACCAAAAGAGCATCAATCTGATAGCCCCCCTGAGAGGTTCCGATTATTGGGTATCCTAGATATAAGCTGCCATCGATATCGCTTCTTTTCTCGAAGAACTCAGCTAGCCTTCTAGATGACTCTGGTTTATCTACATCGCCTCTGATAATGTTAACCATGAGATGTTGCCTTACCTAATGTATGTATCTTTATTATCCCTCAATGCAGAGCGATCGTCCAACTTGTATCCTTAATGCGATCGCTTATCCAAAAAATACCCGCGATCGCTTACAAATGCTTAACCAATAGCACTCGATGCTCTCCTACATCATCATAGTCCAGAAAAGCCAATATTGAACAGGCCAGATGGCCTGTTCCACAAGAATTATTGGAGAGGTCTAATAGACATTGAATCAACACCTTTATCGGCTTCAGACCTTGCTCTGCAACAGGTTTGTGATTAGACGCTTGCTTCCTTGACTGCCTTTGCTGTCATCATCCCCCAAAACCAATCGATTTTGTATCGTTCGATCGCAATTCCTTGCAATCCCTCACTTTGCATCATCGCTTGACATTCAGCGACTCCATAAGTACGGAAATGAGCGCGGTTGAAACAGCGCAGGAAAAAGTCACAAATTTTGCAAGTTAAATAATCATAACACCAATCTGTAATCACTAGACGACCATTGGGTTTGAGAACCCGTTTTGCTTCTTGGAGTGCTTGGGATGGATCTCGAAAAAAATGAAATGCACTGGTTGACACTACTATATCAAAATAGTTGGTGGAAAATGGCAAGTTGTCAGCACTACCTAGTTTTAACTCCACAGATTCAGGTAGTTTCTGTTTGGCAATTGCGAGCATTTCGGCAGAGGTGTCAATTCCAACAATCTCTATTTCTGGAGACACCTGTAACAGACGCTCGATTAAAACACCGGTTCCACAACCAAGGTCTAAAATACGTTCCCCTTGGCTAATTTCTAGACGGTTGAGTGTTTCCTCAATTGTGGCATTGACATAAAATGACCAACGACTATCATATTGCTGTGCGAGGCGAGAATATTCTGTTTGAACTGGGTCTGAGTACATGATTTTTAATTAGAAGGAAGAAGGAAGAAGGAAGAAGGAAGAAGGAAGACATTATATTGATGAAACTTCGGGATAATCTTATTTGCCTTTAGTCTTCGCCGCCCTAGACTCCACGGTAAATCCGGGAATGTCTGCCAATTCTGTTTCGCTCAAACTGTACTGTTCGCAAACCAAACTCAGGCGAACTCCGGCACTTGTTACTGCATTGACAGAATGGGTTAAGTCTCCTTGGAAATACACCAGCGTGTTTGCTTCCGGTTTAATTTGTCCAACTTGTTTTTTGTGACAGCGCAACATCAATTCTCCGCCTTGGAGATTTGTCGGCACTTGGACATACAAAACGCTGACTGTCGCGGGCGGTTCAACTGTTTTGCAGTACGATCGCAAAGATCGATCAATATGCGGATCGACGCGAGAACCTTCTTTGAGCAGCAGAGGGTTGAGGTAAAAAGCATTGCAAGCTGGCTGCAAGGCTTGGTCTAGATAGGGTTTGAAGTATGGGAAACGCTGTTCGACTTGGGCAATCTCTGAACGCTGAAACACGAGTGAAAACCCTTTTGTACCAATGAAGTCGCGGTTGAGGTTATTGATTGCAAAATAAGGGGATGCGAGAATTGCTCCTCGCAAATCGTTGAGGTAAGTAGTGCAAAAAGCGTTAGGATGTTTGCTATAGTATTTCAAGGCATTCAAAGGTCATAAATTTTCAAGGAAATAAGAGTTTTTTGGCTCAGTCGCATCGTCCTGGATGTAGAAATCGGGTTTTGCTGCTAAAAAACATGATAGGTGATCACTCTCGGTAAAAAACCCGGTTTCTTGAGTTTTTGCAGACAAATTGAAAATTTGATTTCTTGGGAAGGTTCGATCGCACTTTTAGATAATTAAATTTTATATTTATGTCTAATCTATTTTTGATATCTTATGTTACGAGTTGTTTTGTAAAAAAATGTAAAAAATTAAATAGGAAAGATTCTTATTTAATAAACGATTTTGCGACTTTTCAGAATTAATTGCTAAAAAGTGATTAAGCTATGGTACTATTGAAATTCTATAGTTTAGCGTAAGTTATAATTTCAAAAAAGCAGGCTCTTCAAATGCAAAATCCTGAAACTATTTTGAAGATTGGCATACCAGCGCTGATTTAGAGTAGAACAAAAAATATTGGCCCGATCGGAAAGTAAAGTAATGTAAAGGAAAATTTTGTTTTGTATCAAAAGCCGAGGAGCAATCTATGGCAGAGATTGACAGATAACAATGAATATGGTAAAGACTCAGAAAATATTTAAGATGTGCCGCAGAAATTAAGGGGAAAAATCTAGAAAAAGTCGATCGCCCATAAAGTTTGCCAAAGACTAAAATTTTTGTTATCAGTGAGGTACAATTCACCTGTTCAGGGTAAAGAATTGCTAAATTTAAAAATCATCCTGTAGAAATCAGAAGCTCAGAATCTCAGGGTTTTCGACCGATCGCGAATTAGAAAAAAAACTATGCCTCAAAATATCACCGCAAAACAGATGGCTTTGCAAACATCCGAAGAACCGATCGCCGTAATGGCAAAAGTCGAAACAGTGCCGACCGAAACAGTCGCAGTGGAGTCCTACGCCGATCGGTTGATGGATGAACTGTTTGAAGGAGTCGATCGAGCATTCGACGGCAACGAAGTGCGATCGGAGTCCGTGCCGCCGGCGGAATTCGTGGCGCTCAAGTCGATCTCGGTACCTCAAATTGTGTTGTCGCAGTCTTTGTCACCCGAGCGGCAGCGAGGCGAAAAAGACGTAGCAGCGCTCGCCCGTCAAGTCGCCTTAGAAACAACCAAAAAACAGCAATCCAAACAATCATTCGACAGAATCTTGCTGGGAGCAGCCTGTGGTTCGCTACTGCTAGTCATGGGACTATGGCTGGCAAGTCGATCGGGACTGGTGCGCTTGCCCGTCGCCTCCGCCCCCGCAGGAGAAACAGCGACCGGAGCCCCTAAAATAGTTCCAGATACGCAGTTTGTAGAATATGTGCAACGCTCCATAGTGGCGATCGAACAAAAAAAAGCACCCCCAGCCAACTCGCAGCTTGCTGGAGTTCCCGGAGTCGGCACCCCTGGGACTTTACCGAGTATTTCAATTTCCGGCACGCCACCGCCAACCGCAGGTCTTTCGACAGCAGTCAACCGCATCGCTAATGCCCTAGAACAAGCCGCCGCGCAGCCAGGAGCACCTGCACTCCCTGCCCAAGTGGTGATCATTCCCCCTGCTCCGGTGGCTGCGGCTCCTCAAACCGCCGCAGTTTCCCCATCGCCGACGGCCCCAGTATCCGGTCGTGCGATCGCAGCAGCCGGCACTCGAAACCCCCTCGCTGCGTCCCCTTCGCCCTCCGATTCTGCCCAGACGAAGATTTTGGCTCGCGAAACCGAGCCAGCACCTGCGCCCGCAGCGGAGCAATCTGCGCCCGCAGCGGGGCAATCTGCGCCCGCAGCAGTGCCACCGTCGGCACCGGCTGCTGGTACCGCGTCGATTTCCGCGCACACGCTGGTGGGAATTCTGGAGTTGGGCGATCGATCGGCTGCTTTGTTTGAAGTAGACGGCGTAGCCCGCAGAATTTATGTCGGCGAAAGCATCGGCGCAAGTGGTTGGACTCTGGCAGAAATCAAAAATCAAGAAGCAGTTATCCGTAAGGGAGGAGATGTGCGATCGGTTTTTGTCGGGCAGAAGTTTTAAGTAGTCATTAGTCATTGGTCATTGGTCATTAGTTATGAGTTTGGTAATGGGTAATTGGTAATGGGTAATTGGTAATTGGCAATTATGAGACTGTACCTCACAAGGGTTGTAAACAGTTATAATCAGTAACAACTAATGACTGATGACCGCTCGCCAGTGACTAAGAACCAATGACTAACAACTAATGACCAATGACCAATAATGACTAATGACCAATAATGACTAATGACTGAGGACTTATAAAAAATGGGCTTATTTGACGATTTCAGCCGCTTTCTAGAAACCAGATTAGAAGAATTTTTACGCAGCAATCCCCATCTGGAATTGCAGGCAATAGAAGAACAATTGAAGGAACAAGAAGAAGATACCCTGCGACTGATTCTCGAAATCCAGAAACAAGAGAAACAACTACAAGCAGAGATTTTGTCCGCAGCCCAAGAAATTCAACGCTGGAACGATCGAGCAAACAAAGCTAAAGCCGCGAATCGGCTCGACTTAGCTCAAGCAGCCCAAGAGCGCCAAGCTGCTTTGCTGCGTCAGGGAAATCAGCGGTGGGGGCAAATGCAAGGCTGCAAAGAGCGTATTGAAAAAGCTAAGGAATTGTACCGCCAAATTCAAGTTAGGCGCAAGGAAGTCCGAGCCTCAGCAGCCGAAGCTGCAACTCGCACTACTACTAAAACAGAGCAGAATTGGGATACAAAGGGTTGGAATCAGACTTCTAGTTATAGCAGTTTTAATGCAGCAGACCCTCTCGAACAAAAGTTTCAACACTGGGAAGCAGACGAAGAACTCGATCGCATGAAGCGTAATATAGGGAAGTAATATCAATTCCGGTTGCACTAATACATGACTGTTGAGTGTTGGCTGTTGACTGTTGGCTGTTGGCTGTTGGCTGTTGGTTATTTGTTAATCGAATCATCACATATTGTAGGGACAATTCATCGATTGCCCCTACAATATGTGATGCTAATTAATCGGTTCGCATCGAACTACAGGAAAGTAAAATCTGTAGCAGTAATGGCGCTTGCCGGCACATTGCTGAGAGTCGCCAAAAGTTGACCCGAACCGGTAACTCGGATCAGAGTAGAACTATTCTCCGCAACAATGCTCAACTGCGAGAAATTCAGACCGCCGATTAAGCCGATCGAATCCAGGCCATATTGAAAGTCTAAAATAGTCTCACTGCCGAGGTCAAGACCTAAGATAAATCGATCGTTCCCAGTGCCTCCAATCAGAGTATCATTCCCCTCATCTCCAAACAAGAAATCATCCCCAGCACCGCCGAGCAAACTGTCCTCATCCTTACCGCCGTAAAGAGTATCATTCCCAGCATCGCCATTGACAGTATCTTGACCTTCATTCCCAAACAGCAAATCATTGCCCAAACCGCCGCAGATTTGGTCTTGACCGCCAGCAGAACCGACGGGGAGACGGCTGCCAATATCCCCGTACACAGTATCTTCCCCATCGCCGCAGCAGATAGTATCGTTCCCTTCATCGCCAAACAGCAGGTTGTTACCCGATTCGCCCAGAACTACGTCATCGCCCTTACCTGCCCGCACTGTATCATTACCGTCACCACCTGCGATCGTATCTTGATTTTGTCCCCCGCTGAGGAAGTCATCTCCCGCCAAACCGAACAGCAAATCATTACCAGTCAAATCCGGGTCGAACGGGTTAAGAGTTCCCCCGTAGATAGTATCGTTACCCTGGTCGCCAATTAAAGTATCGCTGTTTTTGTCGCCAAAAATAACATCATCATCTTTGCCGCCGTAAACAACATCATCATTCTCGCCCGCAAAGATTAAATCATCTCCAGCAACCCCGTTGAGGTAATCATTACCCTCATTACCAAACAGCAAATCCCTATCTATATTTGGGCCAACCGGGAAATTGCTGTTAAGTCCCCCATAAATATTATCATTTCCCCGCAACCCTGCCAACAAATCATCGCCGTCAAAACCGTTGATTTCATCACCGTTATTAGTGCCGAGAATAGTGTCATTGCCGTTAGTACCGTTGCGAGTATTCGCGACAGAATTTTGGCCACGAATACTGCTAAGGCTGGGCAAAACAATTTGCGAACAAATGCAGTCAGCATCTTCTCCTGCTTGCGGTGGTGGTGTTGGAGTTGGTGTTGGTGGTTGAATTTGGCCTAAGAAATTCCCAAAGTTAATATTGCTTGTATTAGTGCCGCCGCTGACAGCAACAATATCAGCAGGATTGGCAGTAGTTTGCGTCCAACCCGGTTGATTTACTTCCCGAACTCGATAAGTTCCCGGGCCTAAATTAGCGAAACTATAGCCACCCAAACTATCAGTTGAAGTATTAACTTCTCCAGCACCTAAACTGTCATCGCCGTTAGCATCAAGAAAGACTTGCCAGTTCGGCAACAGCGGTTCTTGAGCATCCAAAACCCCATTGTTATTGAGGTCATTAAACTTGCTGCCGGAGATACTAATATTTTGGAAATTGCCGAAGTTAATTCCACTACGACTTTCGCCACTGCCGAGATTAATCGGCGCGGGATTAGTAGTAGTTTGCGTAAAACCAGTCCGCTGCACTTCGCGCACGTTGTAAGTGCCAGCATTGAGGTTGTTGAAACTATAATTACCAGAATTGTCAGTGGTAACAGTAATTTCGCCCGAATCCAAAGAGTTGTTGCCGTTAGCATCAAGGAAAACTAGCAATCCCGAAAGACCGGTTTCCCCCGCATCCTGAGTACCGTTGCCGTTGCCGTCGTTGAATTTAATACCGCTGATACTGCTTTGTTGGACGGGAGTCGGAGTGGTAACAGGAGTCGGAGCAGGAGCGGGAGTCGGAGGCGGAGTTGGAGTCGGAGGCGGAGTTGGAGTTGGAGGCGGAGTCGGAGTCGGAACAGGTATCGTTTGGTTGCCAAAATTGACTGTAGAAGGATTAGTTTGACCTGCTGCGATCGTAACTGTAGCTGGGTTAGGAGTGGTTGGGCTACTGCCAGGTGGCACAACTTCCCGAACATTGTAAGTGCCGGCCGGCAAGTTGGGGAAAATGAAACTGCCATTGGGAGAAGTACCCGTGGTGACAGAAGTTTCGCCGGCACCGAGAATGCCGTCATTGTTGGTGTCTAGGAAAATCGTTACTCCGGGGACACCAAGTTCTCCCGCTGCTTGAGTGCCATTGCCATCTAAGTCGTTAAATTTGATACCAGTAATGCTGCCCAGCGGCGCGACAACAAGCACCCGCTGTGCGGAAAATTCAGAGGTGTTGCCAGCAGCGTCAATGGCTGTGGCAGTGATTAATTGGCCCGGAGCGACTGCTACGGGGAAAACTTGATTGAAAGTGGCGTTGCCGGCGGCATCAGTCGTGACTGTGGCAGAACCGATCGAGGTTTGACCTTGAGTGCCGGGGGGAGTGTTGGCGAAAAATTGCAGGGTGAAGGTGTTACTGGGAATGCTGTTGAAGGTTCCGGCGACGGTGACGTTGCCGGGGCCGACATTGGCGATGGTGAGTACGGGGAAGTTTTGGAGGAGGTTGGGCCCTATGTCGGGGTCTCCTGTATCGTTGGGGCTGGGGCCGTTGTTGCCGAGGTCGATTCCTATGCCGGCGTTGCCGAAGATCGAGTTGTTTTGGATGCGGTTGCCGGTACCGGAGTCAACACCTACGCCGATATTGCCGTTGTTGGCGATGATATTTCCTTCACCTGCTGCCGTACCGCCGATCGCATTATTACTTGCCGCGGCGGTAATCTGTACTCCTAGCGAACTATTGCCTAAGGGGCTAGTACCGTTGGCTGCAACGCCAATCGAATTCCCGCGCAGGATGTTTCCTGTTGCAGAAGCGCCTGTAATCTGGACGCCTAAACCGGCGCTGGGACTGCTGTTGCCGGAAATGATATTGCCAGCGCCGGCTACACTACCGCCGATCGTATTGTTGGGTGCATTGTCTACAACCACACCAATAATGTTTGGCAAAGCAGCGGTGCCTGCGGCGTTGGTGCCGATGTAGTTGCCGAGTACCGAGTTGAGAGTGGCATTGGCGTTGAGAATTTGTACGCCGAAACCGTCATTGCCGGAAATGATGTTGCGATCGCCCGCAGCAATCCCGCCAATCGTGTTGCTGGCAGCATCCTGTACGAGTACGCCAGTCAAAGTGTTACCCAAGTCTGCGTTACCGTTGACATCCGTGCCGATGAAGTTGCCCACAACTCTGTTGCCTGTGGCAGCGTTGCTGGTAGCAGGGGTGTTTTGAATGACTACACCGAAAGCATTATTGCCGGAAATGATGTTGCGCGCACCTGCGGTATTTCCGCCGATCGTGTTACCGGGGGCATTCTGAATCGCTACGCCAAAACCGACGTTGCCCAAGTCTGCGGTACCGTTGATGTCGGTGCCGATGAAGTTGCCTAGCACAGTGTTGCCTGTGGCTGTGGCACCATCGATAAACACGCCAGCGCTGCCATTGCCAGAAATCAAGTTGCGAGCGGCTACAGTGGTTCCGCCAACGATATTGTTAGAACCACCCGATATTTGCACGCCTGTCAAGGTATTGGGCAACGCAGCAGTACCAGCAGCGTTGGTGCCGATGAAGTTGCCCTGCACAGTGTTGCCTGTGGCACCTGAGGCATTGATTAACACGCCGAAAGCATCGTTGCCGGAAATGATATTCCGATCGCCCGCAGCAGTCCCGCCGATCGTGTTACCCGGTGCATTGTCAACTACTAAGTAGTTAAGCAAAATTAATTACATAATTATCTCCAAACTCTTTAAGAATTTTTTCTACAGATGAAACAAGAGAT
>PVWI01000034.1 GCA_003003725.1 filamentous cyanobacterium Phorm 6
GGCCCAAATAGTTTCGTTGTTCAGAGGTGGCAATTCAGACATATCTAAAGAAGGAATTGGGAATTGGGAATTGGAATTGGGAATTGGGAATTGGGAATTGGGAATTGGGAATTGGGAATTGGGAATTGGGAATTGGGAATTGGGAATTGGGAACCCACCCAAAATTCCCATCCCACAAAAAATTAATAATCCAAATTCCGTCTTTCTTAGCCATCGACAACATCAAATCAATCACCCGGCTAGAATAACCCCATTCATTGTCGTACCAAGAAATCACTTTAAAAAACTTAGAATTCAGTTCAATTCCTGCCCCAGCATCAAAAATGCTCGATCGCGCATCGCCTTGAAAATCCGTCGAAACCACCGCATCCTCAGTATATCCGAGAATACCTTTGAGTTCGCCCTCCGAAGCTTTTTTCATCGCCTCGCAAATTTCTTTATAGCTAGTTTCCTTCGCAGTTTTGAAAGTAAGATCCACTACAGACACATCTGGAGTTGGTACACGCAAAGCCATCCCCGTCAATTTTCCTTTCAATTCTGGCAACACCAAAGTAACAGCTTTCGCCGCACCCGTAGAAGATGGAATAATATTTTGAGCCGCACCTCGTCCTCCCCGCCAATCTTTAATACTCGGCCCGTCTACAGTAGGTTGAGTAGCTGTCATCGCGTGAACAGTCGTCATTAAACCTTCTTCCAAACCAAAATTATCGTTGATAACTTTAGCAATTGGTGCTAAACAATTGGTGGTACAACTAGCATTAGAAACAACAGTATCTTTAGCAGGGTCAAATTTGTGGTGGTTGACGCCTACTAAATATGTAGCTACTTTTTCAGGGTCTTTTGTTGGTGCTGAAAGTATTACCCGTTTTGCTCCCGCCGTCAAGTGTTTTGATGCGCCTTCAAAATCTGTAAACAATCCCGTAGACTCTACAACATAATCTGCACCGCATTTACCCCAAGGCAATTCCGCCGGATTTCTGATTGACGTACAGGGAATAAAATGTCCGTCAACAACAATTCCGTCTACTTTTGCTTCGACTACGCCGTCGTAAATGCCGTGGGTGGAGTCGTATTTGAACAGGTAAGCCAGGTTATCTGGCGGAACTAAGTCATTAATACCGACAAATTCGATGTTGGGGTTTTTGATGCCGGCACGCATGACTAGCCGTCCAATGCGACCAAATCCGTTGATACCTACTTTTAATGCAGCCATGTTTAAACTCCTATTGAAAATATCGCTAGTCGATCGCAACTACTGCGTTAGAACTTACCACGTCAATTCATTTATCCAACTTAATCTTTTCTATATCTTAAGAATTTTGAATTTCCCAGCCCCTTGGGAAGTGGAAATTGGAAATTGGGAATTGCGAATTGGTAATCGGTAATGTCAACTGACAACAGTCAACTGTCAACAATCAACTGTCAACTGTCAACTGTCAACTGACTTTCTACCCAACACACCTAGTAATTAGCAATTCCACCGCATCGGAAATAAAACACGATCCACCAAACTTATTAAGAACTGGTCTAATGTTTGCTGCAACGGCAGATACTTGATCGGGAGAACAAAAAGCCAGCACATAAATGTTATCCACCGTCGTCATTGATGAATCGCGAGAAACATGATCCCTGGTGCTTTTTCCAGCGACACCACGAATCACCGAATAATCTTGGACACCAGCTTTGTCTAAACCATCTAGAATCTTTCCCAGCTCAACTGAATGAGCTATAATCTCTATCCTTTTAACTGAATCCATCATCTCACCTCCAAAACATATTGATTCCGTATAAGTACATCGGAATACCTACAATGATGTTAAACGGAAACGTCACTGCTAAGGCCGTTGAAATATAAAGACTTGGGTTAGCTTCGGGAACCGTTAGACGCATAGCTGCGGGTACTGCTATGTATGAAGCACTCGCACACAATACGGAAAATAGTAAAGCGTCCCCCTTTGGCATTCCGATTAATTTCGCAATTAGCAAACCAATTACTGCGTTAACTATCGGAATTAGGATTGCAAAACCGATCAGAAAAATTCCTGCTTCTTGCAAGTCTTTAATTCTGCTGGCGGCTACCAGTCCCATGTCCAACAAGAAAAAAGTCAGAACTCCGTAAAACAAATCTTGAGTAAACGGACTCATCACCTCCCAACCATGTTCTCCTGTTAGTATGCCCATGATTAGGCTACCAATGAGCAGAAATACTGAACTGTTTAGGAAGGCTTCTTGCAGCACTTCTGACCAAACTACCTCGCGTTGTCCTTCTTCGCCACCGAAGACACTCACCAGAATTAGGCCGACTATAATTGCTGGGGATTCCATCAATGCTAGGGCTGCTACCATGTACCCGTTAAAATCAATTCCCAGTTCTGTGAGAAAAGAAGTTGCGGTAATAAATGTTACAGCACTGATGGAACCGTAGGTGGCTGCGATTGCCGCTGCATTGTAGGAATCTAGTTTAATCTTCAGTATAAAAAAAGTATAAACTGGTACAAGTGCTGACATCAACATCGCTGCCAGAATTGTCAGTGTGACTTGCTGGTTGATGCCACTTTTGGCCAATTCGACGCCGCCTTTAAATCCGATTGCAAATAACAGGTACAGTGAAAACAGTTTGGGGATTGGTGCTGGAATTTCTAAATCAGATTTGAGAAAAACTGCCAGCATTCCCATAAAAAAAGCCAATACGGGTGGATTTAAGAGATTTGACGCTACGAGACTTAAATCCACGATCTGTCACTCCCATTTGTTAGTTTTTTAATATTACTTCACAAATAATTGTTGCACGAGAATGGATCGATCGGGCGATCGTCTTCGCGGGCTTCGCTAACGAACTTTTGACCGAGAACCTTAAATGCGCCAAATACGACAAAGGTGCGCACTGCGCACCCTACAACTTTTACAAGCTATTTGTCCCTAACTAAACAACGGCCAAATAAGACTCTAGAGCTTCGGAACCACCAATCAACTTGCCATCGATAAACACTTGTGGCGCACTTGTAGCACCAGTCACAGCCCGGAGCGATTTAGTTGTGATATCGCGGCCCAAGACGATTTCTTCATAATCCAAGCCCTTTTCAGTCAGCATTGCCTTTGCCTTAGCGCAGAAGGGACAGCCGACTTTGGTAAACAGCGAAACTACCTTCGGCTTGACTGCGCTGGAGTTGAGGTAGTGAAGCATCGTATCCGCATCGGACACCTTGAAAGGGTCTCCCGGTTCCTCGGGCTCAATAAACATTTTTTCAACTAAGCCATCTTTTACCACCATCGAATAGCGCCAAGACCGCTTGCCAAAACCTAAATCTGTTTTGTCTACCAGCATTCCCATGCCTTCAGTAAATTCACCGTTACCGTCGGGAATTAACGTCACATTGTCTGACTCTTGGTCTTTTGCCCATTCGTTCATCACAAACGTGTCATTGACGGAAATACAGATGATTTCATCTACGCCATTTGCTTTGAAGGTTTTGGCCAATTCGTTGTAGCCGGGGAGGTGTGTTGACGAACAAGTGGGAGTAAATGCACCCGGTAGCGAGAACACTGCTACAGTTTTGCCTGCAAACAAATCATCGGTGGTGACATCCACCCACTCGTTATCTTTGCGGGTGCGAAAGGTGACACTGGGTACTCTTTGACCTTCTTTGTTAGGCAGCATAATTTTGAATCCTTGGGTATTTGGGTTAAATTGCTTCGTTCATTATAGCGTACTCATAACGAGTATGACTTGTCAAGGGAAAACTGGTTTTTTCTTGGGACTCCGGGGCAAATCTAAAACTTGGTGTTTAAGTAGGTTGGCAATTTCGCCTCCATTCCTTCGCTGCTGCTAACGGCTGAGGATTTTTCACACATTCTGTCAACAACTCGATATCAAGTTCCGGCAGCAATTCGCTTTTTGTGATGAGTTCATAACCGCAATTTGACACAAATTCAACCGGAATCTTTTCTCGCAAATGGTAGATAGAAAATCTATCATTTCGCCAGAACCAAACCTCTCGCACATTCAACCTTCTATACAGTTCCAGTTTATTAATGCTGCCACTGGTAACAATCACTTCAATTACCAAATCGGGAAAATCTTTATCTGTGCCAATACAGTAAGCTTCATCCGGCTCCGTACCACCACTTTTTTCCTGTTGTCGCAGAGTTGTAGAGCCAAAAGGAAAATATTCGATATCAGCTTCTACAAAATAAATAAGCAGCAGATTTCCAATGAGAGTTTTTCGACTTTCATGGCGGCGAGAAGGTGACATAATTTCTAAAACTCCATCTAAATAAGTAACTCGATATCCCGCAGCATCTCCAATCGTATTTAACAGTGTTTCATATTGTTCCCAGTTCGCCCTATCCGTGATGTATCTATCTTCAGGATCTTGGCGCTGGAGTGCTTGTTCCTTAAGTAGCGTATCTAGCTCGATCGTCAGCATTGGTATTACCTCCTTACAAGTTGTTCTAATTTTAGCAGACGGCGGTTGAAACCAGGTTTACACAAACTTTCGTCAGCCGGACGCAGTGTAAAGAGAATAACCGAACTTTAATCACCTTTTATTCAACCGGCGTCGGCAGGTTTTGTTCGTATCCACGCGGTTTCAACCGCCGTGTTATCTTATTCCCAATCAAACTTTCTCCCCAAATACTCCTCTAATTCCTGATTGTAAGGTTTAAAATAATCGCTCAAGCAGCAGCGAACCGACTCATTTACTCGCAGATAAGAACCGGGATTAGCATTTTGATATTCAGACAATTGATATTCCGGCAAATTTAAGAATTCTAAAACTTGCTGAACAGTCGCCGCCGCATTTGCATAAAAATCTTCACTTTTCAAAATTAATAACTTTTGTTTGGGAAAGAAAGCCAGCCAATTTTTAATAAATTCTATATACCTACCGCGAGCTAAATAATTCCCCGGTTCTTCGCCGATGATGTATTCTGGATTTTGATTCAACCGTTCAATTTCATCCTTAATTGCCCGATCGAGCGATCGCCCTTCCCAATTTAACTCCCTCAAGCGGTAGAATTGAGAAATAGCGCGATCGACCGGATTTCGCAACAGCACAATCAGTTTCGCCTCTGGACAGGCGCTGTAGAGACGTTCCGGCGCTTCCCGACAGTCAAAATAACTCGGACTTGCCTCACCCGTTACAAACTCCTCTCCCTCCGGCATTAGGGGAAAATGAGCCAAATACCAATCAATCCCTCTGTCAAAGTGCCACGAGCAAAAATCCATCTCCTTTTTAATCGGAGTCAAAATTTGCGGGTGTTGAGCTAAATAAGTGTACAGGGAAGTTGTGCCGCACCGCTGGGAACCAATAATTATAAAATTAGGAAATTTAACTGTATCTGTTGTTTTTGTGACAGGCATCTTACCTGTATTTTTAACAAAAATAGATGCCAAAGTTTGTTGGTAACTAGCAGTTTGATAACAATCAATCGCCTCAGCAATTTTGCCTTGTCTCGTCAAAACTTCCCCCAAATTCAAATAAGGCCAAAAAGCCTCCGGTTTAGCTTCAATGACTCCGCGATACAAGTTTTCAACTTCATCCAGCTTGTTTTGCTTAACCAAAACTTCCCACAAATTGTAATAAAACCACCAAGGAATATCGGGATTTATTTCTATTGCCTTTAAAAACGATGTCGCCGCTTCATCCCACTTTTTTTGGTGGCTTAAAACAGCACCTAAATTGTAATAAGACCAGCAATCATCCGGTTTTTGGGCGACTATTTCGCGAGATGAGGCTAATGTGCTAACGCACTTTTCCTGCTGTTTCAACAACTGCTCTAATTCCGCTGAGACTACAGCACAATCTGGCGCAATTGTCAAGAGTATGTTGTAAAGAATAATTGCGCTGTTTGGGCGATCGTACTTTCCTAAATTTTTTCCTAACTGCAAATAAAACTCCCAATTTTCCGGTGTAATTTGCAATTGACACTGTTCTAATACCAACTTTAAATCAGACGTTGTTTGTCCGAGAACAAATCCCAATTTATCGTAAATTCTGGGCAAATCTCCGTCAATTTCCACAGCTTTCAAATACGCAGCAATAGCTTCATCCCACTGTTTTAGCTTAGTTAAAGCATCGCCCAAATTGCAAAAAGACCAAGCAAAATCCGAGTTGAGTGCAATCTCGCAGCGGTAAGCCGCAGCAGCCTCTTCCCATCGCCGAAGTTTCAGCAAAGCATCGCCCAGATTGTGATAAGACCACGAAAAATCGGGATTTAACTCAACAGCTTTTTTGTACGCGCAGACAGCTTCCTCCCACCGTTCGAGTTTCACCAAAACATCGCCCAAACAGTGATAAGACCACGAAAAATCGGGATGTAAGTCAACAGCTTGTTTGTAAGCAGCAGCAGCCTCATCAAATTTCCCACTTTCTTGCAGGGAATTACCCAAATTATGGTACTCATTATCCATGCGAAACTCCTGCAAGATTCATTAACTTCTCCAGCGATTTCAAATCCAACTGCATATTTTTATGTACGGGTTTTTCAATAGTTCCATCATCAAACAAATCACCTATCAAATAGTAATGTTCCAAACCGCATAAATTGCTAATCATCCAATAACAACTTGGAACATAAATCGGAGAAAAAATCTCAATTACTTTCGTTCCCGGAGAGCAGAAAACTAGATTAGTCAATCCAGCTCCGTGAGGTGAGATAACTACTTTAGCAGCAGCCAGACACGCTGCTTGCTCCGCTACCGACATCGTTTCCAGCTTGACACTGCGAAACCCAAATTTTTCCAGGAAACTCATTACTTCTTCATCGTTGACAATTCGCCGATAAGATGCTTGTTGCCGACTGATATAAATTCGTTCTGAATAATCAGTTTTTATGGGCTGTTGTCTAGTTAAAAAAGCTTGTTTAAGATAGTCACATTTCCATTTTGAAACCGCTCCGGCTCCATCATAAGAAATTGACGGTACTATTAATTTATCTGCTGTAATGTGGAGATTACAACGACTTTCTAAAATCTTATGTTCAGGAATTCCTAAAGTATTTAAAGTTTCTTTTTGATAGGCAGAATCGCAGGCGTTGACAACAAACTTATCTATGCTTTCTATTAACCCACTTCTTTGCAAAAGGTCAAATCGTGTCATGACATCAAACATCCAATGAAAATAAGCCGCTCCACCCCAACGAGCGGATAAAAAAGCCACATTTCCATCGATGTGATCAACGGGAGGTAATTTGTCGGAAGTGATGACTAATTCAGCACAACCCATTGAAATATCGCCAACAAGTTTGTTGTCTGAAGTAATGACGGCGGTAGTCACGACATCTGCCCAAGCTCGTCCGTTTGGTAGTATAGCAACAAAAGCTTTTCTGGTATGAGTTTGGTTGGCCCAAAATCTGTTGTGGCTGTCGGTAGTTTGAGAAGCGGATAAGTTGATTTGACTGGCTGGATGGATGTCAATACAAGAGATGTTCGGATTTGACTCTGCGGCGATTGCCAAATCCTCTGTAAATCCACAATATTTTTGCAGTACACTTAATGGTAAGATTTGATTACTGCATTTTTTGCGATCGCTCTCATCGACTTCTCCTTGTTGTTCTAGAGCATAACCGATATTGTCGTAAACTTCAAACAAATCGGGTTGGATTTGCAGGGCTTGAACTAAATGAGTTATTGCCGCTTCCCACTGCTGTTTGGCAATTAAAGTTAAACCCAATCCTTCGTAACACCAACAGGATTTTGGTTCTAAATTGATGCCTTTTTCATAAATTGCGATCGCATTTTCCAATTCCCCTTGCTTTCGTAGAGCATCACCCAGCTTTTTGTACAGCCAAATAGTATCCGGCGACAAATCAACCGCACGGCGAAAAGCAGCCGCAGCTTCGGGCCACTTTTCTTGCTCTTCCAGCACTTCTCCCAAACTATTATATAGCCAACAAAAGTCAGGATTCAACTCAACAGCTTTGCGATAGGCAATCTCGGCTTCTTCCCAATTTTCCACCGCAATCAAAGCCTTACCCAACTTGTCGTAAGCCCAACAAAAATCCGGATTCAATTCAATGACTTTGCGGTAAGCAACAGCAGCTTCTTCCAACTGGGCTAGCTCCATCAACACATCGCCCAAACTGCTGTAAGTCCAACAAAAATCAGGATTCAACTCAATTGCTTTGCGGTAAGCAGTAGCAGCATCAGAATATTCCTCAATCGCCTGCAAAGTTTCCCCTAAATAGTGGTAAGCCCAACTAAAATTTGGATTCAATTGAATTGCCTGTCTGTAAGCACTGAGAGCTTCGTCGAATAGTTCTTTTTTTTGCAAAACTTTACCCAACTTGTGGTAAGATGAGTAAGTTCCCGACTTAATTTTAATTGCTGTTTGATAGCGTTCGATCGCCTCATCGACATAACCCGCGTTTGCCGCTATATCTCCCAACTTTTCCCAGCCTTGAGAAACTAGAGCTTGCTCTTTACCCAAGTTTTGATTACCGATTTTTTTGACAATCAGTTGATAGCCTTTATGAACCACTTCTAACTGACTTGCAAACATCTCCAAGAAAAGATTGATGCCGATTTTAGTATCTTGCTCCGGGCTGTCGGGAAACGTAAATTCGTAGTCATCAAAAATCATCAATCCGCCAACTTTCACCAACCTCCAAGATAAAATCGCATCTTGCAGAACACTGGTGGGTTTGTGACAGCCGTCAACGTAAGCAATATCGTAATATTCCGAAGTCAAATTCACTAATAAATCTTGAGAATAGCCTTCTAATTCAATTACTTTATCTGCTACCCCTGTTTTTGCAATATTACCCTTAAAATCTTGTTGGAAATACAAATCAATGCAAGTAATTTTTGCCGTCGGATGAGTTAAAATATTATCCAACAGCCAACAAGCAGACATTCCTTGAAAACTGCCGATTTCCACCACTTGAAAATCTGCAATTCCCGTAAATTGCTGCAAATGTCGTTGCCAAATCGGGATATTATGGGTGAACCAATCCTGCGTAAACTGGTAATTTTTCGTCGCACATTCAACCCAACCTCTCAATTCGCTGGCTTTTTGGTGACAGACAATCGCTTCCTCCAATTCGCCTAATTGTGGTAGAATGTTTCCTAAATCGTTGTAGGCTTGAGAATCATTCGGGGCGATCGCAATTTGGTGACGATAAGTGGCAATTTGTGCATATAACTCCTGCTGTTTCCGGCGCGCCTCATCCAGTTTGGCGACAACTTCCGCAGCGTTTGGTTCGATTTGCAGCGCCATGCTATAAAAAACGATCGCACCTTCCAACTGTTTCTGCTTAGCTAAACTATTTCCTAAATTTAGATAAAACTCCGTTCCCTCCAACTCAATTCCCAGCAATTTGTGGTAAGTTTTCCCGCTCGCGAGTACCTCAACAGCTTGACAATAAGTTTCAATTGTGCTGTCTAAACCCGATTCGCTGCGTTTCCGCAAAACATATCCCAATCTCTGATTAATTCCCGTCAAATTCGGCTGAAGCTGAACCGCGTGCAGGTAAGCCGCAACAGCTTCATCCCAGGATTTTTCGCAAGTTAAGGCAATTCCCAAATTGAGGTAAAACCAAGGAATACTTGGATTTAATTCGATCGCTTTGTGGTAACAACTAATAGCTTCTTGCCATAGCTTTTTGTGAGCCAAAGCTTCACCTAAATAATTGTGCGCCCAAGCGGAATTGCCGTTAATGTTAATCGCTTGACGGTAACAGTTAATTGCAGTATCAAACTCGCTTTTTTGCGCCAAAACATTGCCCAAACTCAGGCAAGCACGAGCGTAATTTGGATTGATTTCGATGCTTTTGCGGTGACAGGCAATTGCCCGATCTAATTCTCCTTGAGCCGCCCAAGTTTTACCCAAACTGTGGTAAGATTCAAAGGCGTTGGGGTTGATTTCAATAGCTTTTCGATAATTGGCGATCGCATCTTCCCACTTTTTTTCACGAAACAGCATTTCCCCCAAATTATGATATGCTATGGAGAACGTTGGATCGATTTGAATTGCCCGCGAATAACACTCGATCGCGCGATCGAACTTTGCTTGTTCAACTAGATTATTTCCCAGACTGACGTGTTCCTCAGCCGTAGCCCAATTCGGCTCAATTTTAAAAGCTTGATACCAATACTCTGTAGCTGTTTCGCGTTTTTGTAACTGCGTCCAAACTCGCGCTAACTGTCGGTAAGCATCAGCAAGGTTCGGTGCGAGAGAAATTGCTTTTTCACAAGCTGCGATCGCCTTTTCCCACTGTTTCCCTTGAGAATACAGACTGCCGAGATTAGCGTAAACTTCCGGTAAATTGGGATTGCGATCGATCGCAGCTTCATACCACTGCTTAGCTTGCTCGATTTCACCTCGAACCTCCATCACCTTCCCCAGCGTCTGACAAGCTGTCGCCAAATTCGGCTGAATTTTCAATGCTGACTCACACGCAGCCACCGCCTCATTTAACCTACCTTCAGCTAAATAAACTTCTGCTTGCCGACTCAAATCAACCACTGCTTTTTCCATCTTCTCAATCGAGGGCATAATTAAACTTGCTCCAGACGCCAACTAACTCAAACCCACCACTTCAAGCATTCTTTTCAGCGAACTCAAGTTCACCAAAATATCCTCTGTCAAAGAATTCTGATACATCAACTGTCTAATAGGATAGCATTCAAAACCCTCGCCAGCCAAGTAATAATGTTCCAACTTCAGATATTGACTAATTCCCCAGTAATAATGACTGATATAGTGCGGCGAAACTAACTCAATTACTTTAGTTCCAGATTGACAAAAAATCGTATTTGTCAAGCCGCTACCGTGGGCGGCAACTATCACCTCAGCATGGTAAAAATGAGCAATTTGCTCAGCCAAAGACATCGACTCAGGCAAAATAGAAACAAACCCAGATTGTGCCAAAACCTCAACCACATCTTCCTCATTCAAAACTCGGCGGTATCTCGCTTTGCTGCGGCTGATGTAAATGCGCTTTGGATAACTATAACTAGGTAGAATTCCCTTCAGAAACTCCCTCCTCAAAAACTCGATCGCCCACCCGGGCGGCCAGCCCAAATATCCCGCAAAAGAAGGTACAATTAACTCTGTTGCTTGAATATGAGGCAGGCGATCGCTCTCCAAGACTTTCTCCTCTGGAATCCCCAGAATCCTGAGACTTTCCCGCTGAAATTCGTGCTGACAACTATTAACCAAAAACCAATCAATCTCCGCCAAATCCCTACCACTGCGCCGCAGCAATTCGAGCCTCGGCAAAACGTCCACCATCCAGTGAAAATAAACATTTCCCGACAAACCAGAAAGCACCGCCACCTTACCTTCAATCTGCTTTAAGGGTGGAAATGATTCTAAGTTAAAAACACTATGTTTTCTCACATCATGCTTTTCGCATCCCGGCAAAAATCCCGGATAATCTCTAGACACATCAGCCAATAAATAGTTGTCAGGAGTCATAACTGCGATCGCCTTACAAATCAGCCAATAATTTTCCTTTGGTACAATCCAAACTCGCCCATTCGGAATTGTAGCAACGAAAGTCTTCGGCGACTCCACGGGTAGAGGTTGCGAGTTAGATAAACGGCAAACTCCCCAACCTAAATGTACCGGATCGAACCACTTAGAAATTCGGTGCAAACACATCCCGCAAGTTAAACCACCACAATCGGAATTGCGGAATTGGGAATTGAGAATTGGGAATTGGGAATTGGTAGTATTTTCTGTTGTGGCTTCCGTCTCATATTTCCAAACTATTTCTACATAATTGCCATCCAACTTAGCAGCAACCAACCAATCCCAAGTCGATAGATAAATACCTTGAGGAAGTTTGATCGCACTTGGTTCGAGTGCAATACAATCATTTTTTAGCGATAGTAGCGGCTGCGAATACCCGTGAAATTGTAACTCTAAAACCTGTTGATAATAATCGATCGCCTTTTCACAATTTCCCTGTTTATCCTGCACTTTTCCCAACTCAAAATAAACCTGCGGTAAAGCAGGTTGAACCGTCAAAGCCATGCGGTAAACTGCAATTGCCGCATTTAGCCGCTTTTGCTGTACCAAGCAATTGCCCAACCGCCAGTAAAGCTCGGTATTTTTCGGCTGAATTTGCAAAGCTTTTTGGTAATAAGCAGCGGCTGATTCATATCCGCCGTACTCTGTTAAAGCATTCCCCAAATGCAGGTAAATTTCTGCTAAGTAATCGCATATTTCAGCAATTTGTAATTGGGAATCGGGCATCGGGCATCGGGCATCGGGAATGGTTTCTTTTTCTTCCTTCTTCCTTCTTCCTTCTTCCTTCTTCCTTCTTCCTTCTTCCTTCTTCCTTCCAGTTAATGCTGCCAGAAATCGATCGCACGCAGCGATCGCCCTTGACAATTCATCATCTTCTACAGCAGCAACTCTGCGGCTTTTAGCTAAACGGGAGTAAGCCTCAATAAAATTGGGCTTAAGAGCTATTGCCCGCTCAAAATAAGGCATGGCTTCAGCAATTTTGCCCAAAACCATCAAAGAAAATCCGGCGTCCGTATAGCCCGAAATATGCTCGGTATCGAGTTCGATCGCGCGATCGAAACAAGCAACCGCCGCCAAATGTTCCCCCTGCATTTGCCAAGCTTTCCCCAGATTGTAATGAGCCAAAACCATCTCCGGTTCCAACTCAATAGCCCTGAGATAAGATCCGATCGCCCTTTCGGGACTTTTGTCGAGCAATACCTGCGCTAAATTATTGTGCAGCGTCGCCCAATCCGGCTTAATCTCGATCGCCCGTTGGTAAACATCGATCGCCTCAGCAGCCCGATCGTCCTTCAGCAAAATCGCGCCCAGATTGCTGTAAGCTTCCACATAATCCGGCTTCAGATCGATCGCCTGTCGGTAAGTATTAATTGCCGCTTCAAGCTGATTATTCTGATCTAAAACCACAGCCAGATTGTAGAAAGCAAGTAGATAATTAGGTTTAAGAGCGATCGCACTTCGGTAACAGTCGATCGCCCCCAACAAATTACCCTGCTTGTGAAAAACATTTCCCAAGTTATAATTAACTTCCGGCCAATCTGGCTTCAAATCCAGAGCTTGCCGGTAGTGAAAAACCGCCTCATCCAGCCACGAATACTCGCTATAAAGTTGACCCAAATAAGCATGAGCCCGAAAAAAATTTGGCGAAATCTCCAAAGCTTGCACAAAAGCATCTCTTGCCGCCGTCGGATCGCCGCTCGAAGCGAGGATTTCGCCTAGAGTTGTATAAGCCAGCGGCGAAAATGGCTGTAGTTCGATCGCCTGATGGCAAAACTCGATCGCCTCTGTTAACTTCCCCTGGTTCAGATAAACTTGGGCTTGCCGGATGTATTCTTCAGTCGTCATTGCTTGCGGTGCAGTTGCGGTTGCTTTACCGCTTCAGTAAAACCTAGAAATTCTGATTTAAAAACTTTGTATGTATATTTTGCCCGATCGGGCGATCTACTAATTTTATCAATAACTGTCGATCGATTTTTTTTTAATTGTTCCTGCTTCAGTTCCTGCCTTGAATGTTTCAACCTCACCCCGCTTGTGGCAGAGTGAGGTTGAAATCCTTTAAAACTACCAGCCTTGTGAGAACAGCCCCAGAGGTCATCCAGTGCTGCCCCACAAATGCCAGTTGTTTTAGAACAGCTCGAAGTTGTTCGAGGTAATCGTCAAGTTAGGTGCCAGTCGAGCAACCTCTAGCACTCCATTTGCGCCGTTGAAGAACAACGCACCGCTTGTTGGGTCGTAGACCAACTTGTTCGTTGTGGCTCCTGGGGAGTTTGCGTTGAAATTAGAAACAACGACAAACTCGCTAGCTTCAAAGTTCGTGCCCAAACCAGCGAACACACCCCCGGACTTCAAGCGGATCTTATCTTCAGCAGGCGTAAAGTCAGTGATCGTGTCTACCCCATAATCGCCACCGCTGGAGAAGAAGTAGAACGTATCGCTGCCAGCACCGCCGGTCAGGACATCGCTGCCTCTGTCGCCAGAGATAAAGTCATTGCCAGCACCACCATCGACAGTATCATTATCTCTACCACCGTAGAGGCTGTCGTTGCCGTCGCCGCCGCTAACTAAATCATTGCCTTTGCCGCCAAAGGCTGTATCGTTGCCGGCACGGCCCAAGATGGTATCGTTCCCGTTGTCGCCAGACAGCAAGTCATTGCCATCACCGCCGTCGATCAGGTCATTGCCTTTACCGCCAAAGATCCTGTCGTCGCCGCTGCCGCCAGCGACCACATCGTTGCCAGTGCCTGCAAAGATATCATCATTGCCGCTGCCGCCGCCGATACTGTCATTGCCGCCGCCGGAAATAATCAGGTCATCGCCACCGCGACCAGATATGGCATCATTGCCCCCAAAAGTGAGGATAATATCACCTTGTTCGGTGCCGTTCAACCGGTTATCACCAGAAGTACCAATCACATCAAGACCCCTCGTGGGGTTTGGAACTGAAGATACTGGGGTCGTTGGATTAGTTACCTGAGTCATTTACACTCCTCCTAAAAGATGAATCATTTTTCTACAATACACTTTTCCCTCCAAAGGGATTCAGTAATTGAAACCGGACATCGGCTGAGACCCTAATTTACCCGGCTGCTATAAGCTGTCATGTAATTTAAATTGTCAGCAGGGAGCCGCCGGTCGCGAGTTGAATCCTGTATTCGTTGAGCCGGAAATATCGGTTGTTTCCTGCCTTGGACTCTCGACTTGACCACTCCCTCCTCTAACATGAAAATATTCCAGTTAAACGTTTGTGAGTTTACCATACCGAGCCTGGGTGCGGCTAGTCATTTTAAAAATATTAGCCGGAAAATACACATAAACCATTTTTAATTGGAATATGCTCTCAAGATTGAGAAATTGCAGCCCAGTCGTCGGTAACTGTCGATCGCCCCAAAGTTCGATCGCCCACAATCGAGCCATAACCGAGTTGCGACTCTTCAGTGGACTCTGGTTTACCAGACTTTTGAGTTTCCCTAATAGTTCCCAAGAAATCAAAATTTTTCAGCCTGCCTTCAAAGCCAACTCATCCCGCCCGCACCGTATCCAATCAAACCCAGCTAGAGAAATCGATTGAAGCCTTTTACCCTTAAAGCTTGTAGTCGCAAAAAAATTGACTGATCCGCAACAAAGTCGATGATCCGCTTGAAAAGCACCATCACCTGCCCAGGCCCAGAACTAAGCTGCGGAGCATCTTAATTGTCGTCTGTTGACTAGAGGCTAATTTTCAAACAGACTAAATCTTTGAGCATCCCATTTTGGCAAATATATTCCCTATGGCCGAAGCATTGCGGCAGTATGTCTGCGCTGATAACTCATAAATGATCTGCCCGAATGCTTCGCCCCTCCAAAATTCAGACACTACGCCCCGAGCCTCAGTAAGTTTCCATATAATTAAATTTAACTAAATTATGTTTCTAGCAAACATTTTATCGCTAATTGTTAAGTTCGGGGTGAACATTAACAACTAGCAATTTCCCAGAAATTTGGTTCAGTATTCATAGACAAGCTGTACTATTTATCTGAGCGGTGTGCTTCAAGTTGCGCTGTTGACCCGTTAGTATGACTCTGGTTGTCGTAGTTGTAGATGTGAGCATCACTCTGGGAAATGTAATTTATAGAACTCGCTGCATAGTAAATCAGCGCTAGCAGCGACACTAGATTAAGAATGCGATGAATTGGTTTCTCTGACATTTCGTGCATTTTCACTCCTACTTTGTATCCAAATAGCAAGGTTGAATATAATGACTGCACTTTTTTCTACAAGTTCCCAAGAATGCAGCACCAGATAAAACATCCATTCCATCGCGTTATGCACTCCCGATTCTCGATCGCCTCAAACAAGTCTTACTCTAGATTCAACGGAAATTGCAGGTCTAATTAGCATGGCAATCTCTGCCTTTAAATGTCTTATATAGCGGTTCTAAAAAAAGTGAGGTATGCCCTATGCCCTATGCCCTATGCCCTATGCCCTATGCCCTATGCCCTATGCCCTATGCCCTATGGCGGATAGTACGTCATCTTTCTGAGACTCGGCTATATACAGCATATTCCATGTAGATGTAGTATGGAGAAACCGGGTTTCTTGAACGGTATCATTTTCTACCCAAGAACTGTAAAGAAACCCGGTTTCTGGGGTGTACTATTTGGACTATATCGAACTCTACAATTACCTGATCGAGAGCTGCCAAAATTAAAAAAATGAGTTGTAAAAGCTTGCACCGCAAAGAATAAAGCTGTTTTAAAATAGTAAGCAAACATTTTACTAAATTCGATCGTGCGCAATCGTCGAAAGCAATAAAAATGATCGACGTTGAAAAAACACAAAAATATATCTAAAGTTAGAGTTTTGTAAGTGACAAGCTGTGTAATGCGGTTCTGCGTAAGTCCTGATTAAGTCATGATGTCACAGAAAAAAGTGGCACAAAAAAACAGAATCTAGAATTTGAAGGTCGTAAAAAATTACTGTTTGGTAATTCAGCATTTTTATTGTATTCGACTTTCTAGCTGCGTTTTGCGGCCACTATGCAAAGTAATGATTTGTTGGCTGCGAGGAGCCATGCACGGGGGATAATCTATGACGAGACAACAGATTGTGTTTAAGTCAGTTACTTAAACAGTTTATTAGAAGTTTTGCTCGGATTTAGCGGCCTGTACAACCGACTTCTTGCTAGTAATTTGTAAAATAGATAGGGGCAGAACAACAGGCCAAACCAGAGGCCCGATTACTAAGGCTATCCAAGAAATCAAGTCTTTTTTAGATGTTGCAGTATCTTTCCAAAAACTTTTGAACCAAACAAAAAAAACGATTAAGGCAATCGAAAAGTAGCCTATGATTATCATTGTTTTACTGACCAGCTCATAGATGGGATTAAACTATTTATCATTATTGTAAGCTGTCGCGGATTTAAATTGTATATTCAGGGCGGGTTCTCCCACCCCGCAAGACGTTGCTTTTTTTGACATACAGTTTTTTTTGACATACAGTTTAAATGCAGAACAGCTTATCTCAGGGTGCCGATCGCCAGTTTCGGCCACCAAAGCTGCAAATGTCCACAGCCCAAAGTTTCAAAAGTCTCCGAATCTAGATTGTGCCATACGATCGATCGCACCGCACTCAAAATCTTGGACTCAGGACTTTTCGAGGTTTCATCAAACTTTGAGCCGATCGACCCCAGTTACACCAAATGCGATATGTCTCATGTATTGTGACTTGAATCACATACACTCGCAGACTTCGATCGTAAGTTGAGCTAAGAAGGATCACATAGGTTAGCCGACTGCCATCACCCTACTCTGTTTTCAAATGCTCGATATTAGAGTAGTTGAATTAAAAAGTATTTCATGCAAGCTTTGACTTTAAAATCCGACTGCGCGATCGCTGAATTGTTCTATCAAGTCACCCATTCAGGCAATCTGACTCGGACTCAAAGCCACGGACTGCGGACACTCTGTGAAAGCGCTCTCAGCCAAGACGACCGAGATGCAGTCAACCGCCTGCTTCATGCAATCCGCCGCGGATGGGTCAGGATTTCCGATTAGTCCCCTCAGACAGCAACTTGAGGCTGGTATTTCTACATTCTCTCCTCCAAAACTTTGCCAGCAATCAGATTTTCGTGAGTGTGCCCCTCCATTAACCCTCTGACAAAATATCCTGCTGCGATCGTTTCAATCGAACCCGGTTTCTCGAAGAAGCCGGGATTTTTGATCTGAAGCAGTCAGCAGTAATATCAATTCCGGTTACACCCGTACCGAAATTGTTGACAGTTGACTGTTGACTGTTGACTGTTTGAAAAATACCGATGCAACCGCAAACGATCTAATTAAGTAGATATACGGAAAAACAATTACACCAAGACACTCAGTAAATATAGCCAAATCCGAGTTCTTAAATACAGTTAGAGTTTTACGTTTAATTAAGTCGATCGATATTATTTAGCAGTTATTATATAGCGGTTCTCAAAAAAGTGAGGTATGCCCGCAAGCCCGCAAGCCCGCAAGCCCGCAAGCCGGATAGTACCTCATCTTTATGAGACTCGGCTATAATTTATTTGTTAATAAATATCATTTCATTTATTATGTTCTATTAACAAGAACTACAGATATCGGAGTTGCCAAAAGCGAGGAATCGGGACGGAGTTTGTATTTATAGTTGCTCTCTCGTTTGTATTTATAGTTGCTCTCTCGATCGAAGAAACCTGCGATCCCAAATCCGGTTGATACAAATCACAAATCAAGACCGAATAGATCACATTTACTCACGTATTTGAATCACATAAATATGCATAAAATCAGTCAATACTGTCAAAAGTGAGTTCAAGAAAAAACATCATGATGACACAAACGCTTTTATCTCAATTTACTATTGCAGAGCTAGTTTTTCAGGTATATCACTCCGGTCTGCTGACCCCCACTCACAGACAACAGCTCAAAACAGCACTCTTAGATGACTGCCTTACCGAAGAAGATCAAACAGCCATCAACCGCTTGCTCCACGCCGTTCGGCGGGGCTGGCTGAAAGTAGTAGATTAGACTGTACACCAATATTTTTTGCCACTCCTCTTTCAAATACATTGCATCACCTGAAGGCAAAATTAAATCTCCTCAGCCAATAGATTCAGGAATTAGGTTAAATGTAGGGTGCCCCACCAGCACCCTGCGGTTTTAAATTCTTTTTTACCAGCTTATTTAATCAGAAATTTTACCGTCAGGCATCATCGCTTCTCTCAAATTCGCCTCCTTCAAACTTGTCCCCCGCAAATTGGCTTCATGCAAGTTTGCTCCCCGGAGATTTGCTCCCTTAAGGGAAACTCCACTCAAATCGGCTAGATGAAGATTTGCACTGCTTAAGTTAACTCCGCTCAAATCGGCTCCCTTCAAATCCGCTTTTTCGAGATTTGCTTCCGTCAAATTTGCCCAACTCAGATTTGCTTGAGTTAGGTTAGCAAAACTGAGGTCAGCTTGTGTTAGGTTGGCGTCGGTTAAATTTGCTTGAGTAAGGTTGATTCCGCAAAGTTTGACCTCTGTCAAGTTGGCACCTTGCAAGTTAGCGTTAACTGCATAAACTTGCATCAAAATTGCCCGCTGGAGGTTGGCATCTCTGATGTCTGCACCTCTGAGACTCGCCCCCGTTAAATCGGCTCCACTGAGTACGACACTCCGCAAGATGGCTCCGCTTAAATTGGCTCCTACCGCCCTGCATTCGCCGAAATTAGCCGACATGAGGTTGGCTTGGGAGAAGTTCCCTTGGCTGATATCTGCTTGATAGAGAGTGGCTCTGTAGAGGGTGATGCCGATCGCACTTGCACCTGTTAAACTAGCTCCAGTCAGGTCAATATCGCGCAAATTTGTCCTTGACATATTGACACCGGCCAAATCTACTTTGTGAAAAACCCGTTCTCCGGCTGCATACCGCGTGAGAAGTTCCTCTGCATTCATGTCATTTCCCCCAAAATATTGAATAATGTCTTTGATATTTCAATAATATTAGGCATGAGCGACCTTTACATTTCTTGGTCTGAGTACCATCGCAAAATTGAGGATTTGGCTGTACAAATTTACGAATCTCAATGGAAATTCGATCGCATTGTCTGTCTGGCGAGGGGAGGGCTGCGCGTCGGCGATACTCTGTCGCGGATTTTCGACAAACCTCTGGCGATTTTAGCGGCCTCGTCATACAGTGGGGCTGAGGGAAAAGTTCGGCGGGTGATCGAGTTTGCGCCTAATTTGACAATGGTGGGCGATAATTTGGGCAGCCAGATTCTGCTAGTTGACGATTTGGTAGATTCAGGAATTAGTTTGGAGCAAGGTATCGCTTGGCTGAAGAGTCGTTACGGCGAGGATATTCAGGAAATTCGGACTGCTGTGCTTTGGTACAAAGCTTGTTCTGTGGCGAAACCCGATTATTATGTAGATTATTTGGCGGATAATCCTTGGATTCATCAACCTTTTGAAATGTACGAAAAGATGAGTGCGGCTGATTTGGTGGTGTCCATCAAGAATTAGTATTGAATACAAAGTGAAATAGGGCGGGAACCCTCGCCCAAAACTTTGATTTGTCTCTTCCCCATATTTTGTACTTATACAAATCATGAAAAGTAGGGACACGGCAATGCCGTGTCCGGCTCAGGTTCGTAGTGAGGACTTTAGTCCTCTGATTTTTATGCGGACTAAAGTCCTCACTACGAACCTAAGAATTAGCGAACCGAAAGAATACGTTAGCGAAGCCCTCGAAGAGGAGCGCCCAATTCGACACTTCCAGCCAAAACTTCCAACCGCGCCCACTGATCCGCAGCCAAAATATCCTCTAAACCAGGACTTTCACAGTTATCAGCTTGATGTTTGTCGCACACATTCTCAATCAACTTCGGAATATCCAAAAACTGAATTCTTTCATCCAAAAATAGCGCTACAGCCTGTTCATTTGCCGCATTCAGCACCGCAGGCATGGAGCCGCCTGCACGTCCTGCTGCATAGGCTAACTGCATACAAGGATACTTTTTGTGGTCTGGTTCTCGGAAAGTCAAATCCCCAGCTTTTACTAAATCTAGTCGCGGCCAATCTGTATGAATTCGCTCCGGCCAAGACAAAGCATAAAGCAGCGGCAATCGCATATCCGGCCAACCCAATTGTGCCAATACCGACGTATCTTGCAGCTCAATTAATGAGTGAATTATGCTCTGGGGATGGATGACAATATCAATGTCGTCATAATCCAGGCCGAACAAGTAATGAGCTTCAATTACTTCTAATCCTTTATTCATCAAAGTAGCAGAATCAATGGTGATTTTCTGCCCCATCGACCAATTCGGATGTTTTAAGGCATCGGCGACTGTTACTCCGGCTAATTTGTCGATCGGGAAATCTCGAAAAGAACCACCCGAAGCTGTGAGAATAATTCGGCGTAAACTTCCATCTGGTATACCTTGGAGGCATTGAAAAATTGCCGAATGTTCCGAGTCTGCCGGCAATACTTTAACCCCGTATTTTTCGACTAAGGGGTTGACAACGGGGCCGCCGGCGATTAATGTTTCTTTATTCGCTAAGGCAATATCTTTGCCTGCTTTGATAGCGGCAATTGTTGGCAGCAAACCAGCACAGCCAACTATGCCCGTGACGACGGCTTCAGCGTCGCCGTATTTGGCAACTTCGACAACGCCTGACTCGCCAACAAGTAAAATAGGTTGAGGGTCGATATCTGCGATCGCCTCTTGTAATTCTTGTAGTTTATCTTCGTCGCAAATCGCGACAATTTCCGGTTTAAACTGGCGAATTTGCTGTGCGAGTAACGTTATATTTCGTCCAGCGGTTAACCCGACAATCCGAAATTGTTCCGGGTATTGAGCTACAATATCCAGAGTTTGAGTACCGATGGAGCCTGTGGAGCCGAGAAGAGTTATTGCTTTCACAATTTTTTAAGGTTTTGTGGATTATTCTAATATTACGATTAGTGGAACTTAAATTAGCGGTTAGCTATTGCGTGGCAAGCACATTTGAAGGAATCATATTTTGAGTCGTCAGCTAGTGCCAGATTTCATGGAGAATGGGAAAAATTTTGCTGATGACCGTGAGGAGATCGGCGTTGGAATCGCGGATAATATAGAAGAAGGTCGATCGCACTTACCGTCGAGTTTGGTTTGGGCGATCGCGATTGCTGCAATAATTTTCTTTTTGTCTAGCAGTTTACGGCACGCCTTATTCCAATCAACAGCCTTCGATTTGGGGATTTTTGACCAAGCAATTTACTTAATCTCCCAAAACCAAACGCCGTTTTCTTCTTTGATGGAGATGCACATTTTGGGAGATCACGCAGCGGTAATCTATTATCCGCTGGCTTTGCTGTACAAAATTTACCCTGATGTGCATTGGCTGCTGTTAGTACAAGCAGTTGCTTTATCGCTAGGGGCTTTGCCTAGCTGGAGTTTAGCGCGTTTGGCCGGCTTAAATCAAGTACAATCCCGTGCGATCGCCATAATTTATTTGCTGTATCCGGTGGTATTCAACATCAACTTATTTGATTTTCACCCGGAAGTGATCGCTTTACCCGCACTGTTAGCAGCAATCTTGGCGGCGCGCCTAAATAAACTGGTGTGGTTTTGTACCGCAATTTTATTAGTTTTGAGTTGCAAGGCTGTTTTGTCCATAACCGTTGCTGCGATGGGTTTATGGCTGTTTTTTTGCAAAAAAAAGCAACGATTAGGGGCGATCGCACTTTTGCTCGGTGTAGCATGGTTTTTGATAGCATCCCAAAAAATCATCCCCTACTTTAGCGGTAGCGAAGTCGCAGGAGTCGGGCGCTACAGCTATTTAGGCAAATCCGTCCTAGAAATCATCATCAACCTCATATTAAAACCCCAGCTAGTATTAGGAAAAATCCTTTCATTCGACACATTAAAATACTTATTTATCCTCACCTTACCCGTATTTTGGCTGTTACTGCCATTCTCCCACAAAATCCACCTTAAATATTTAACAGCCCTAATTCCTGCAATCCCTACCTTAATTATCAACATCCTCTCCGACTTGCCATTTCAACGCAGCTTAGCCTATCAATATTCAGTGCCAATCATTCCATTTTTAATCTTAGCAATCATCGCCAAAGCAGCAGCAATAAAAAACGCAGATCAAGCTACATCGCTAAATTCAGAAAATATTCACTCACCTAAAACCGCAAATCTACAATTTAAAAATATCCAAATCCCGCAACTGTGGCTGGGAATGCAATTACCCAAAGCAATGATAATTTGGTCATTAATAATTTTCCTATTGCTGGGAGAATCCAAAGACTTTATTCTGTACGCAAATAGACTAGATACCTGGCAAGCCACACGGGAAGCAATCGCAAAAGTTCAACCCCAAAGCAGTATTTTAACAGATAATAGACTTGCCCCTCACTTTGCCCACCGCCCCACAGTCAAATTACTTTCACAAATTTCACCCCAAACAAATTTAGCTGAATTTAAATACATATTATTAAATCTTCGCCATCCCTGGCCCGATACAGAAAAAACTGGTAACACCTTAGCAACTAAACTTAAAAACAATCCCACTTTTCAATTAACTTATCAAAAAAACGAAGTTCTACTATTTAAACGCATCGCCGATTAAACGAATAAAATGCTAACTTTACAATCTCCAAAATCCCATCCAGTATTTTTAATGATTGTCGTGACAACGATAGTCTTATTTACCGCCAGCAGCGCGCGCCACGCCTTGTTTCATTCCACTGCATACGACTTAGCCATTTTTGACCAAGCAATTTACTTAATTTCCCAAAATCAAACCCCATTTTCCTCATTAATGGGAATTAATATTTTAGGTGATCATACGGCGTTTATTTTCTATCCGCTAGCTTTACTTTACAAAATATATCCCGATGTGCACTGGCTGTTATTCGTGCAAGCTTTTGCCCTAGCTTTAGGTGCTTGGCCTAGCTGGAGTTTAGCACGTCAAGCGGGATTAAATGAACCAAGGGCGATCGCACTTGCCGCCGTATATCTGCTTTATCCCGTAGTATTTAACGTCAATCTGTTCGACTTCCACCCCGAAGTAATTGCCTTACCCGCAATTTTAGCAGCAATCCTAGCCGCCAGACTCAATCAAACATTGTGGTTTTGTGCAGCCATCCTTTTAATTTTAAGCTGCAAAGCCGTGCTATCTTTGACAGTTTTGATGATGGGTGTTTGGCTATTTTTCTTTGAAAAAAACCGCAAGTGCGGACTCATCGCTATATTTCTCGGTGCAGCTTGGTTTTTGATAGCCACTCAAGCAATCGTACCATATTTTAATCAAGGCAAACAACACGCAGGTGTCGGGCGATATCACTATTTAGGAAACTCGGTTTTGGAAATTGCGATAAATTTAATTATCAAACCTCATCTAGTAGCAATCCGAATTTTTTCGACTGAAACTTTAGGATATTTGATTTTGTTATTTTTGCCTGTAATTTGGTGGATTTCCCCGCGCCAACTGTCACCCTTGATTAGTGCTTTACCCATGCTATTCATGAATATTCTCTCTGATATTGATGCTCAGCGAGATTTGATTCATCAATATTCTGTGCCGATATTTCCGTTTTTATTAACTGTGGTAATTTCCACGGTAGCAGACAGACAGAAAAGAGGCAAGGATTTTTGGAAAAATGCCCGGAGTTATCTATGGAATCACCGCCACTTGATGCCGCGAATTTGGAAGCCAGTATCGCAACGCCTTTCTATTAAATCTGTCAAACATATCTGGATGCGCCGACTTTGGATTCGCCGCAATTGGATGTGGGGAAAATTGCTGTTTACTAATTTGTCGAAATTGTTGATTTTATGGTCGCTTTTTAGTTTCTTGATTTTAGCAAAGTATGGATATTTTGGGACATTTTATTTAGAGTCTCTCGATACTTGGCAAGCGACGCGACAGGCAATTAATTTAGTGCAAACTCAAGGCAATGTTCTAACAGATAATTCTCTCGCAACTCATCTCGCTCACCGACAAACAATTAAATTGCTGCACCAAGTTGCCAACGGACAGAGTTTGAATGAATTTGAGTATGTACTATTAAATATGCGCCATCCTTGGCATGATACTGCTGATACTGCTGTCAGTGTCGTCGCTAAACTTAAAAATTCTCCTGAGTTTAAGATAAGCTATCAGCAAGACGATGTGTTTTTGTTTCAGAAAGTCAGCCCCAAAATAGGTAGCAATGAATAAATTAAACTATTTTAAACATCTAAAACCTGATCCGGTAATTTGGCAAATCGCCCTTTTTGCCATAATATTTTTCCTATGCAGCAGTGTACGCCATACGCTGTTTGAATCCAACGCTTTTGAACTAGGAATTTACGATCAAGTAGCGTATCTAATCAGTCAAGGACAAACGCCGTTTTCCTCATTTCTCGAAATTCACCACCTGGGAAATCACGCGGCTGGGGTGATGTATCCCGTGGCTTTGCTTTACAAAATATATCCCGATGTTCATTGGCTGTTGTTAGTGCAAGCCGTAGCCCTAGCATCCGGTGCTTTGCCAGTTTGGAATTTGGCCAGTCAAGCTGGATTAAAGAATAGTATAGCTTGGGCGATCGCCTGTATCTACCTTTTCTATCCCTTAGTCTTCAATGTCAACCTCTTCGACTTCCACCCCGAAGTAATTGCCTTACCCGCACTCCTAGCAGCAATCCTAGCCGCGCGGCTGAATAAAACTCTGTGGTTTTGTGCTGCCATCGTCTTAGTTTTAAGCTGCAAAGCCGTGCTATCTCTAACTGTAGCTGCGATGGGATTGTGGCTCTTGTGTTTTGACAAAAAACGCAATTGCGGACTCATAGCTTTATTTCTCGGCGCGGGTTGGTTCCTGGTAGTTACTCAAGCTGTGATCCCGTATTTCAATCAAGGAAGAGAACACGCAGGAATCGGGCGCTATGAATATTTAGGTCATTCAGTTTTAGAAATTGCTGCTAATTTAATATTGAAACCAAATCTGATTTTAGGGCGGATTTTTTCTGGTGATACTTTTGAATATCTAGCGTTATTGATATTGCCTGTAGTTTGGTGGCTTTCGCCGCGCCACTTGACACCTTTAATTAGTGCGGTTCCGATGTTGGCGATGAATATTCTTTCTGATATCCCGGCTCAACGAGATTTGATTCATCAATATTCTATTCCGATATTGCCATTTTTGTTGGTTGCCGTAATTTCCAGTTTAGCAGACAGGAATCAGCACCAGGGAAAGATAATATTTGATAGATTGCCAATTCCTAAGTATCAATTGCCGAGAGTGATTGTAATTTGGTCGTTGATTGGTTTCTTAGCTTTGGCAAAATACGGCTATTTTTGGACTATTTATGTAGATTCCCTCGATACCTTGCCGGCTAGCAGAGAAGCAATTGCTCTCGTTAACACAAAAGGCAGTGTGTTAACAACTTCTCACATGGCTCCGCACTTAACTCACCGCCCTGTAGTAAAATTAACTCAGGCTCAGACGCCTCCTGCAAATCTCGCAGAGTTTGAGTATGTCTTGCTTAATCTGAGGTATCCTGGCTGGATGAGCGATCGAGCTTTTGTACAAAACCTAGTAACTCAACTCGCCAATAATCCCCAATTTCAACTCAAATATCAGCGGGATGACATTTATCTATTTGTCCAAAAGGCAAACAAATAAATCATCTTCTCTTCCTTCGCACCCTTTGCGCCTAAGCGCTTCGCGCAGGCTGCGCCAACGCGGTTCGTAACATAAATCTCATTCACAAATCAATTTCAAATCCATCCTCCGCTTTCAAAGCTCTTATTGCCAACTTCAATTAAGTTTTTAGCGTGCAAACCAATAGTTTACTGCAGAGGTAGCTAGCAGCGCGGGAGGTGGATTTTAACATTAATCTGACCAAAGTACAGTCAGCGAGCAAAATCAGCCGGGAGGGAGGAGATTTTGGTGGCCGGTGGGCTCCGGGGAAATTGCCATCAAATGCTGGTCACAAGGACATGGCTGTGCTATATGATCTCAATTGTATCCGCTGTGGGGGATGGTTGATGGCGCGATCGCCCAAATCTATTAGCTGCTCCAAAAACCAGGTCAGCCACCAGTTCCCCGAACCAAGACGGATGCGTGAAAAATCACTAAAAAACCGACAACCTAAAACTCAAATTTTGTCAAGGTTTTGCTCTTTGTAACTAAACAGAAATATACAAGTGTTTAAAATCACATTCTGCGGTACAATTATTAAAAGCTCGTAGCATCCTCAACTCCGATCCTAAACTATGAACACAACAGAAAAATCAAAACTCTCCAACCAAAAAACTTTGGAGGCGATGAAGAATTTCTCCGAAACCTACGCCAAGCGCACCGGAACTTACTTTTGTTCCGAGCTTTCTGTCACTGCTGTAGTAATTGAAGGACTAGCAAAGAACAAAGACGAACTAGGCGCTCCCTTATGCCCTTGTCGCCACTACGAAGATAAAGAAGCCGAAGTAAAAGCCGCCTACTGGAACTGTCCTTGCATTCCCATGCGCGAGCGCAAAGAGTGTCACTGTATGTTATTTCTGACCCCAGATAACGATTTTGCTGGAACTAATCAGGAAATTGGCATGGATCAGCTCCAAGCTGTCAGAGAGACTATGTAATCGGTTAAGTAGGCGGTCGTGAATTGGCAGCAGTTTTGAAAATAGATCGTTATTGTTCCGATTTTTAAGACTTAGCTATTAACAAAAACCGATCGCCGCCTACTCAAACACGCATCCCATCGAAAATTCCCAATCTCCAATCGAATGATAGAGGAAATGCCGATCGAGTTTTGGCACGGTATCGAACAATTTAACAGCCAAGATTTTTACGCTTGTCACGATACTTTAGAGGCTTTGTGGATGGAAGCGGGCGAGCCGGAAAAAAGGTTCTATCAGGGAATATTGCAAATTGCCGTTGCGCTCTATCACTTAGGAAATCTAAACTGGCGCGGTGCAGCAATCTTGCTGGGAGAAGGAATCAATCGGCTCAGTTATTATCAGCCGAGTTATGCCGGAATTGCCGTTGAAGATTTACTCAGAGAAAGTGCTAAACTTTTGAGCGCTTTGCAGCAAGCCGGGCCGGCAAAAGTAGCAGAATTTCTGCCACTGTTCGCAGGTACAGAAGTTGCAGGCTTGCATTTGCCATATATTCTAAAAGTAGAACCAACTTAAATATCATAAAACTTGCACAATAAATTCTTGGACAGGCTTTTATCTCATTATTTTGTTTGTAGTCAATAAGGACTGAAGTCCGAACGATCAAACGGCAGGCAGAGGACTGAAGTCCGAACGATCAAACTAGAAATCAGCCAAATACGTCGTGAAAATGGCTGTTGTCTTGCTAGGATAAGTGGTTGACGCTCTCAGGAGGTCGATCGACCTCCTGAGCATTTTTCACGGCCGTTAAGATAAAATATCTAACCGATCGGGTGTGGTGGAGCTAATTTCCCTAGAGAAAAATCAGGGGTGAGATAATGCCCTTCATCAATTTCAAAAATTTTGAGGTTTGTCAGCTATGATGCTCTCCGCTAAACTACTCAATTCCCGAATCTTCAAAGGATTATCGCTGCTTTTGCCCCTGACTCTGGCAGGCGCGATCGCCTCTCCCACCTACCCGCAAGCCGCGCCGCCCCGCACTCTTTCCGTGCGATCGGACATTCAGGAAGCCGACTCCAAAACCGGCATCGTGACAGCCCGCGGCAACGTCCAAATCAACTATCCAGCCCGCCAAATGCAAGCCACCGCAGCTCAAGCACAATACTTCA
This sequence comes from filamentous cyanobacterium Phorm 6, assembly GCA_003003725.1. Lineage (GTDB taxonomy): Bacteria > Cyanobacteriota > Cyanobacteriia > Cyanobacteriales > Microcoleaceae > Microcoleus. Next base: position 28,214 of record PVWI01000034.1, read on the forward strand.
GCCGCGAGCGCCGGATTATTCTCAGCGGCGACGTTTATGTATTGCAGCAGGGAAACAGCCTGCGCGGCGAAACCATCACATACTTGATTGACGAAGGGCGGTTTATTGCGCTCCCAGACAAGCCAGGACAGGTAGAATCCGTCTATCTCGTGGCGCCGGAACAAGATTCAGCCACTCAAAACTCGATCGGCTCCCCACCTGCCCCAGTAAGTCCTCAGCCCGCTGCTAAACCGCCGGCACGTCTAACAACTCCCAACTAAAAGCTGCTGGTAGCAGCGAAATTTCGCGTCGGCAAAAACATACTACTTGGGATAGATGCGAAATTTCCTCATTTTAAAAATAAGAAGTTTGAGTGTGTAGGATATAGACTTGAGGCTCGATCGCCCAAACCCACAGTCTCAAATTAGCTGGTAGAAGTTGGCTCAGCGAAAATGAAAATTGTACTCGAAAATATTCACAAATCCTACGGAAAACGTCATGTCGTCAGTCGCGTCAACCTTTCTGTAGCTCAAGGAGAAATCGTAGGACTCCTCGGCCCTAACGGCGCAGGGAAAACCACAACATTTTACATAGCAACTGGATTAGAAAAACCCAATCAAGGGACTGTTTGGCTCAACGATTTAGACATCACTAAGTTACCGATGCACCAGCGAGCACATTTGGGAATTGGCTACCTCGCTCAAGAAGCCAGCATTTTCCAAAACATGAGCGTGCGTGACAACATTTTGTTAGTCCTAGAACAAACTCAAGTGCCGCGCTGGGAATGGAAAAATCGAGTCGATTTCCTGTTGCAAGAATTCCGCTTAGAAAAAATAGCATCTAGTTTGGGAATTCAAATATCCGGGGGAGAAAGGCGCCGAACTGAACTGGCGAGAGCCTTAGCCGCAGGGCGAGACGGGCCGATGTTCCTATTTTTAGACGAACCGTTTGCCGGGGTAGATCCGATCGCCGTTGACGAAATTCAAACGATTATTGCCAAACTGCGCGATCGGCAAATCGGCATCCTGATCACGGATCACAACGTCCGAGAAACCCTCGAAATTACCGATCGAGCCTACATCATGCGAGACGGCCAAATATTAGCATCCGGCGCAGAAGAAGAACTTTACAGCAACCCTTTAGTGCGGCAATATTACTTGGGGGACAGCTTCGTGCGATAGTCATTTAAAAGCATTCGGTATTCGGCAAAATTTTAAATTTTAGATTAAGGAGGAATCAGCGACAACGCGCAACTATGAAAATAGCAATGTCCAAATCTTTCAACCCCCTCAACTGGCTGCCGAGAATTTCAGTAATGGACTGGTACATTACCAAAGAACTAATCGGCCCATTTCTATTTGGCGTCGGACTCTTTACATCCGTCGCTGTCACAGTTGGAGCCTTATTTGAATTAGTCCGCAGAGTCACAGAATCCGGCCTCCCCTACGGCGCAGCCCTAGAAATATTTCTGCTGCAAATTCCCTACTTTGTAGTATTGGCTTTCCCGATGTCAATGCTGCTAGCAACCTTAATGGCCTACAGCCGAATGTCCAGCGACAGCGAACTAATCGCCCTCCGCAGTTGCGGAGTTAGCGTTTACCGACTGGTAATGCCGGCAGTGATTATGAGTTTAATTGTTGCCGGCTTCACCTTTGCTTTGCAAGAGTTAGTAGTACCCGCCGCCAGCTACAGAGCAACTTCAACTTTAGACAGAGCCCTGAAGCGGGAAAAACCCACATTTCAAGATCGAAATATTATCTACACAGAATTTCGCAAACCCGAAAAAGGCGGCGACGAAACCCTGTCCCGCTTTTTTTATGCAGAACAGTTTGACGGCCAGCAAATGAAAGGTTTAACAATTATCGATCGCTCCACCCCAGGCCTCAATCAAATCGTTTCTTCAGAATCAGCTACTTGGAATCCCTCAGAAAATACCTGGGATTTTTTCAACGGAACCGCCTATCTAGTAGCTCCTGATGGCTCTTACCGCAATATAGTTAGATTTCAACATCAACAGTTGAAACTCCCGCGCACGCCTTTAGATTTAGCTGCTAGAGTGCGGGATTTCAAAGAGATGAATATTGCCCAAGCTCAGGAGCGTTTGGATATTATTAAAAACAGCGGCGACGCACCGCAAATTCGCAAATTAAAGGTGCGAATTCAAGAAAAATACGCTTTTCCTTTCGTCTGCATGGTATTTGGTTTAGTCGGAGCAGCTTTGGGAACTCAACCGCGCCGCTCCGGCCGGGGGACGAGTTTTGGGATTAGCGTAATCGTGATTTTCACTTACTACGTCTTTGGTTTCATCACCAGTTCAATGGGCGTAAAAGCTGTTTTGACTCCGATTATATCGGCTTGGCTACCAATAATGTTTGGCTTTGGAATCGGCGGATTATTGTTGGTGCGAGCCGCAGCTAGGTAATTTATATCAAATGGGCTAAACAGGCCAAACAGGGCATTGCTAACGAGTAAGCAGTAACCAGTAACCAATAACCAATAACCAATAACCCAATACGATTTACGCCCCGGAGATCCCCCTCGCATCCCCCGAAAGCAAGGGGGACTTTGAGAGCATTCTTGTCCCCCCCTTTTTAAGGGGGGTTAGGGGGGATCTCTCTTAAGTGAACCGTATTGACCAATAACCAATAACCAATAACCAATAACCAGTAACCAATAACTTCAAGGATTACCAAAAGTATTAATTTCGCCGCCGCCAATGTAGCGTCCCGGTGTCAACGAGCGGGGTGTAGAAAAAGGTTGCGGTTGAATTTGCTGCCCCTGATTATTGTTGTTTTGAGGAACAGCTCCAAAGTTAGGCTGGCCAGGCAAGTTAAGCTGATTTGATTGAGCTGGTTGAAACTGAAAATTTGCTGAATTGGGAGATAATTGAGGGCTAATTATTCTGCTTCCGCCAATCCCATTGTCAAAAGGGGACTGCCCGACATTGGGAAGTAGCTGTATGGGCGTTGGTGCGACGACTGGAATTGCCCCTGATGCAGCTTCCGGTGTCAAGCCGGAACCGGATAAATTAGTTTGGTAGGGATTTTTGGGCAAAGCTACAGTCGCAGGGCGTGCATTAATTTCGGGGAGGCTTGGTACTCTGGAATTTAACCCGGAAAATGCTTCAGGGGCTGTAGCTGCTGGGTTTAAGAACTGTTGAGATTCGTTGATAATTGTATTTGTGGGAGCCAGGAGCGAAGGGAGTGCTGCCGGAACATTCGCAGGATTTGCTCTCCCTTGAGCTGTGGCGGCTGTTGGGAATAAATTTGCTGAATTTGCAGGAGGCTGAGTGGAAGCAGGTCGATCGACCAATTTAGCTGAGGAATCAGTTTTCTGAGCCGTCGCCGTTGCCGAAGTGTTAGGAGCGACGTATTTTTTCATAGCTGCTTGCAGCGGACTCAAAGGCAAAGGATTTTCGTTTTGTTTGGCTGAATTAGCACTATTCGAGGGCTGCGATGAAGTTGCTGTCGCTGTACTGCCATACTCGCCGATCGTTTTTGTCCCAGAATTCAATCCGCTGTCGCCAGATAAACTGGTAGCTGATGACGTGTCTGAACTTGGCAAGCTGGAATTTTCTGGGTTATTGTTTGCACCAGAGACAACAGGATTTGCTAAGTTTGGTAATGGCAAAAATCTGTTGCTTGCCACCTGCTTCGGGGCTGAAGATGGCTGGCGAGTTCCTGAGCTGCGAGCGCGAATTTCGTCGAATAAACCTTGGTCTTTAACTACTGATGAATTTAAGAAGTTTTGTTCATAATTAGAACGATTGAACTGATTGACTAACGCTGGTGAACTGTCGATTTCAGCGGCAATGGCGGTATCTTCAGCAGACAGCCCCGGCAGTGAATCGGGATTGTTTGAGGTTGCTACTTCTTCGCCATCTATGCTCAACTTTTCTGGGTGTACGGTGACTTCCCAGATAAATACTCCCCCCGCGCACAGCACGGTTAGCGGAGCCCAAACCGCTGGTTGAGCCCAGTGGCGCAAACGCGCTATTAGGTAGCGGACAGATGTAGGTAATCCTTTAAAACTTGACATAGTTTTGCTTTCATCCGATCGTGCGGACTTCAAACTATTTTTCTTAGTTTATCACATCAATCTCGATCGTTTTTGCTGTCGGGACGTTCATTCAGTTGACAGTTGACAGTTGACAGCTTGCCTAGACCTAGAAGGAAGAGGATTGGAGTAATGAATCGTCTGATTTTAATTTCTCGCCTTTAGGGCTTGGGGCCTTAAACCAATTCTTTCTGGTAAGTGCGATCCTCTTCGTTGGCGTAGCCCCCGTAGGGGCGGGCTTCGCTAACGGGCTTTGGATTCAAGGTTGCTACAGATATTTGACACTCAAGCGGGCTAAAGCCGCTGAGATTCTTGAAGAGTCCAGAGTCTGAACTTCAAAGGCGCACTCAATTC
>PVWI01000224.1 GCA_003003725.1 filamentous cyanobacterium Phorm 6
CCTGGTAATGCAGATAGGCGAGGCTCTGCCTCCTCTTGCTCGCAACGGGCTAGAAGCCCGTTCCACAAAGAGTGAATCCGCTCGTCCGCTCGTTACCAGGCTCTGCCTGGTAATGCAGATAGGCGAGGCTCTGCCTCCTCTTGCTCGCAACGGGCTAGAAGCCCGTTCCACAAAGAGTGAATTTCTTGTGGAACAGGCCCCAGAGCCTGTTCATAAAAGGCTTCCACACGAATGGTGCAAGATATGAGTTAAAACCGACTGAAACCAGCCAAAAACCCATTTGCTCAAAGCTTTGATGCGATCGCCCCGCCTAGCAACTAAAATAAGAGTTTGTACGAGGCGCTGCTGTTTGTTGCCGAAGACGAGGGAATCTATCAAGAACTTGGGAAAATAACGCCAACAATGCCAGCCAACTATACCGAACTCGAAAAACGCCTTTGGGAAGCAGCCGACGAACTCAGGGCCAACTCCAAACTCAAGCCTTCGGAATATTCCGTCCCCGTTTTGGGGTTGTTTTTCTGCTCTACGCTGACTATAAATTTGCCCTGGTTTCACAGCAAATTGCAGCCGGCACCAGCAGCAGGCGGCGCACCGTGGGTAAGGCGGATTACCAGGCAAAAGGAGCGCTTTATTTGCCGGAAACTGCCCGTTTCGATTATTTGCTCGATCGCCCGGAATCTGATGATATTGGCGGGGCGATTAATGGGGCCATGAAGGCGATCGCCGATGAGAACGAAGAACTGGGCGGCGCTTTGCCTAGAAATTACAACAGCTTGGAAAAACCGATTCTGCGGGAGTTGTTGAAAATCTTAAATCGGATTCCCAGAGCAAATATTACTGAGGATGCCTTTGGGGAAATTTATCAGTATTTCCTGGGAAATTTCGCTCAGAAAGAAGGGCAGAAAGGCGGAGAGTTTTTTACTCCAATTTCCCTAGTAAAGCTGATTGTCGAGGTCATAGAGCCGAATTGCGGGCGAATTTTAGACCCTGCCTGCGGTGCTGGGGGAATGCTGGTACAGAGTGCAATTCGGGTTAGGAATAAGTTAGGATTTGACCCGAATCAAGTTATTAGCGTTTACGGTCAGGAAAAGGTAGACGGAACTGTGAAACTCTGCCAGATGAACTTGGCAGTTCACGGGGTTTCTGGTTTGCGAAATATCCGGGAAGGTAACACTTATTATCAAGATATTCACAGCAGCGTGGGTGAGTTTGATTTTGTGATGGCGAATCCGCCGTTTAATGTTAATGGGGTGGATAGAGAAAAGATTAAGGGCGACCCTCATTATCCCTTTGGTGCGCCGACTACTGACAATGCTAATTATCTCTGGATTCAGTTATTTTATACTGCTTTGAATGGGAACGGACGGGCGGGGTTTGTGATGGCAAACTCGGCATCGGATGCGCGGGGCTCGGAGTTGGAGATTCGCCGCCAGTTGATTGAAACGGGGGCGGTGGATGTGATAATTGCGATCGGTTCTAATTTCTTTTATACAGTGACTTTACCTTGTACGCTGTGGTTTTTTGACAAAGGCAAATGTCGTAGAGACGTTCCGGTGGAACGTCTCCCTCCTCTCCGGGTGGAACGTCTCCCTCCTCTCCGGGTGGAACGTCTCCCTCCTCTCCGGGTGGAACGTCTCCCTCCTCTCCCGGTGGAACGTCTCCCTCCTCTCCCGGTGGAACGTCTCCCTCCTCTCCGGGTGGAACGTCTCCCTCCTCTCCCGGTGGAACGTCTCTCTAAATCTCTAAATCAACCCATAATTACCCTTATGACCTTATACAAAAATAAATACCGAATTGAATCGGCCCGATGTCAGAATTGGGATTACACCTCCAACGGCTATTATTTCGTTACCATCTGCACCCAGAATCGAGAATATTTTTTCGGTGATGTGGTTGCAGGCAAAATGCAGTTATCACCTATTGCCAAAATCGTAGCTGAAGAATGGCAAAAAACAGCACAGATTCGTTCCTATATCGAATTGGATGAATGGGTGATAATGCCTAATCACCTGCACGGAATTATCATCATCAAAAATCAATCTCCACCCCCCCTCGTAGAGACGCCCCATCGTGGCGTCTCCCTCTCCCAACAGGATGAAGAGGAGACGTTCCACCGGAACGTCTCTACGAAATCACGGTTAAAACCAAAATCTCTGGGGTCAATTCTTGGTCAAATTAAAACGGTTTGTACTAAACGCATCCGGAAAACTGGATTTGATGCTTTTGAATGGCAAGAAGGATTTTATGACCATATCATCCGAGATGACCAATCTCTGCACAATATTCGGGAATACATTATTAACAACCCGCTTAAATGGGAATTAGACAAAAATAATCCAGCCAATTTGTATATGTAAAACCATCCCCATCGTAGAGACGCCCTGGTAGGGCGTCTTCTTCTCACAGAGAGAGAAAAACCATCCCCATCGTAGAGACGCCCTGGTAGGGCGTCTTCTTCTCACAGAGAGAGAGAGACGTTCCACCGGAACGTCTCTACAATAATATCCACATGAACACAGGAGTAAAACCATCCCCATCGTAGAGACGCCCTGGTAGGGCGTCTTCTTCTCGCAGAGAGAGAGTAAAACCATCCCCATCGTAGAGACGCCCTGGTAGGGCGTCTTCTTCTCACAGAGAGAGAGAGACGTTCCACCGGAACGTCTCTACAATAATATCCACATGAACACAGGAGTAAAACCATCCCCATCGTAGAGACGCCCTGGTAGGGCGTCTTCTTCTCGCAGAGAGAGAGTAAAACCATCCCCATCGTAGAGACGCCCTGGTAGGGCGTCTTCTTCTCACAGAGAGAGAGAGACGTTCCACCGGAACGTCTCTACAATAATATCCACATGAACACAGGAGAGACCTCGCCTCACCCTGAGACGTTCCACCGGAACGTCTCTACAATAATATCCACATGAATACAGGAGAGATTGCCGCATGACTCAACCTCACCCAGACTCAGAAGAAGCCCTAGAACTCGAAACCGTCGCCCTCTTTGAAAAACTCGGCTACACCACCGCCAACTGCTACAGCGAATGGAATAGTGGCACCAGCAACCTAGGGCGAGAAACCAGAAGCGAAGTTGTCCTCACCTCCAAACTACAACCAGCCCTAGAAAAACTAAACCCTCACCTCCCCAAACCAGCAATTAACCTCGCCATCGAACAACTGATCCGCGACAGAAACGCCCTCACCCTCGCCAACGCCAACCGCGAAATTTACAACCTCCTCAAAGATAGAGTAAAAGTCACCTACCGCAACGATGACGGCGAAGAAATCACGGAAAACGTCACCGTCATCGACTGGAAAAACCCCACCAACAACGACTTTTTCCTCGCCTCCCAATTCTGGATTACCGGGGAAATGTACCCCCGCCGCCCCGATTTAATCGGCTTCATAAACGGCATTCCCCTGATATTTATCGAACTCAAAGCCTCCAAAGAACGAGTCGAACTCGCCTATCAAAACAACTTCTGCAACTACCGAAAAGAAATCCCGCAATTATTTTGGTACAACAGCATCGTTATCCTCTCCAACGGTAGCATCAGCAAAATCGGTAGCCTCACCGCCACCTGGGAGTATTTCTCAGACTGGAAAAAAATTAATAACGAAGGCGAACAAGGCATCATCTCCCTGGAAACCCTAATTCGCGGAACCTGCGACCAAACGAAACTCTTAGATATTGTCGAAAACTTCACCTTATTTAGCGAAGAACAAGGCAATTTAATCAAACTCGTTGCCAAAAATCATCAGTATCTCGGCGTGAACAATTGCCTAGAAGCCGTACAGAACATCCGCGAAAATCAAGGCAAACTCGGCGTTTTCTGGCACACCCAAGGCAGCGGCAAAAGCTTCTCGATGCAGTTCTTTTCCCAGAAAGTCCACCGCACAATTACCGGAAACTGGACATTTGTAATTATTACCGATCGCGACGACTTAGACAACCAAATCTACAAAAACTTTGCCAAAACAGGCGCAGTCACCGAACCCGAACAAAATGTCCGCGCCCACAGCGGTGAACACCTCAAACAACTATTGACAGAAGACCACCGCTATATATTCACATTAATTCAAAAATTTCGTACCCACAAAGGCGAAACCTACCCCAAACTTTCCGATCGACATAATATCATAATCATCGCCGACGAAGCCCACCGTTCCCAATACGATAGTTGGGCCGCCAACATGAGAACCGCATTACCCAACGCCGGATTTATCGGCTTCACCGGAACTCCCTTACTCGTGGGAGAAGAAGCCACCAAGCGCGTATTTGGCGACTACATCAGTACCTACAACTTCCGCCAATCCATCGAAGACGGCGCCACAGTTCCCCTCTTCTACGAAAACCGCACCCCCAAACTCGAACTCACCAACAGCGAACTCAATGAAGAGATAGCCGATGTTATAGAATCAGCAGACTTAGATGAAGCCGAAGAGAATAAACTCGAACGGGAATTTGCGCGGGAAGTACACCTGATCACGCGAGAGGAACGCTTAGAGGAAATCGCCAAAGATATAGTCAGTCACTTTTTAGGGCGCGGCTACCGGGGTAAAGCAATGGTTGTCTCGATCGATCGCTTCACCGCTGTTAAAATGTATAACAAAGTCCAGCAGTATTGGCAACAGCAATTAACTGATTTACAAAACCAACTCATCACCGCCAACATCACCGAACAAGAACAGCTAACCGCGCAGATTCAATACATCACCGAAACCGACATGGCCGTTATCATTTCCTCCTCCCAAAATGAGGAAGAAATCTTTAACAAAAAAGGCTTAACTATCAAACCCCACCGTCAGCGTCTCGCCAAAGAAAAGCCCGGATTAGACGATAAATTCAAAGATGCCAACAACCCCCTGCGAATCGTCTTTGTCTGCGCGATGTGGATGACAGGATTTGACGCGCCCAGTTGTTCCACCATCTACCTCGACAAACCGATGCGAAACCACACCCTGATGCAAACAATCGCCAGGGCGAATCGCGTGTTTGGGGATAAAGTCAACGGGCTGATTGTAGACTATATCGGCGTTTTCCGCGACTTGCAAAAAGCCCTAGCAATTTACGGTTCCGCATCCGGTGGCGATGTCAGAGAAGGCGACACGCCCGTACAAGCGAAAGCCGCCCTAGTCGATGAATTGAGAAGTGCGATCGACCTTACCCTACAATTCTGTACTGAACGTGGCATCGATTTTGACCAAATCCAAACCACCACCGAATCTTTCGCCCGTATTAAGCTATGGGATGATGCTGTCGAAGCCATCCTCATCAACGACGATTCCAAGCAGCGATATCTAGCACTAACTCAGAACGTTAACAAACTCTACAAAGCGATACTCCCAGACCCAGCAGCGGGCGAGTTCAATCGTAGTTTATATGCTTTTGCGGAAATTACCAAGCGCATCAAACAGCTAACCCCACAGTCGGACATTACCGAAGTCAAAGCCGCTGTTGAAGAAATCCTCGATCAGTCGATCGGTACTTTAACATATGTCATCCCCGAATCCAACCAACTCATCGACCTCAGCCAGATTGACTTTGACGCGCTCAAAGCCCAGTTTGCATCGGGTTACAAACACACCGAAACAGAAAAACTAAAAGGCATAATTAGCAGCCAATTAACGCAGATGCTACGCCTCAATAAAAGCCGGATGAATTACTTAGACAAGTTCCAGCAAATGATTGATGAATATAATGCTGGTTCCCGCAATGTCGAGATATTTTTTGCCGATTTGGTGGAATTTGCCCAAGAACTCAATATTGAGGATAAACGTGCAATATCTGAGAATTTGGCAGAGGAAGAATTAGCAATTTTTGACCTCTTGACCAAACCAGATATTACTTTAACCGAGAAAGAAAAGCTGGAAATCAAGAAAGTAGCAAAGGAGCTTTTGTCAACCCTCAAGCAAGAAAAATTAGTGTTAGATTGGCGCAGGCGACAGCAAAGCAAGGCAGCAGTTAAAGTGGCGATCGAGGAAGCTTTAGACCAACTGCCCGAAAGCTACTCAAACGAAGTATATGAGCGCAAATGTCAAGAGGTTTACCAGCACGTTTATGAATCTTATTCTGAGGCAGGGCGCAGTATTTACACCACAGCGGCTTGAAGCTGTCAACAGTTAACAGTTAACAGTTAACAGTTAACAGTCAACAGTCAACAGTCAACAGTTAACAGTTAACAGTTATTTGTCACCTTTATTGTAATTTATGATACCGATCGTCCAAGTTGCAAAAATCTCCACAAATCCAGAATTGTTAATATTTAATTTGCCTATCTCCCTCCCTCTCCCTCCCTGTTTCCTTCCCCCCTCTCCCTGTTTCACCCTAAAATTTGCAATTTTAGGGGTTTGAATCATGGCACGATCGCAGCGTGTTTTGATACCATGCAATCAAACGCAAGACAATCAGGGAATGCACTGGAGGTGCGTAAATGGAGCTTTTAGTAGAACAAAAACGGTGCTTGGATTGCTTGGTAAGCTCGATCGAGCAATTGGGAGGTCGAGCAGACATTCCCAAGCTCGAACAGATAGCCGAGTTAATTATTCAAACCATGAGAGGGCCTTGGCGCTACTTTCACACGTCGGAACACATTTTTGAGGTCGGGGGGTCAGTCGAGCCGGTAGAGGTGCTGGCTGCGCTATTTCACGACCTCGTGTACGTGCAAGTCGATCAGGGCGTAAGTTTCAATATTAGCAGCGCCCTTTGTCCTTTTGTCAAAGAAGTGCGATCGCAGTTAATTATTAAAGATGAGACCGAACTGCCCGACGATACCATGTATCAGCTTGTAGCCAGTATCTTTGGGTTCCTTCCCGGTAAGGCTCTCTCGCCCTTTGGCGGCCAAAACGAATTTTTGAGCGCCGTGATTGCTGCCAAATCTTTAGAGCCTTTTTTGCCAGCTAGTACGATCGCCGAAATCTCCGCCTGCATCGAAGCTACTATTCCTTTTCGTCCGGTTTCGCCTTCGGGTTTCAGCGCGATCGAGCTTTTGCATCAGCGGTTAGTAATTGTAAATCGCGATTTTGATTTCGGATGGACTGATGCCGAAACTGTAGAAATTGTCAAGCGTTCTGTAAGGCTATCAAATCGGGATGTAGAGAATTTTGCCTCTCCAAATTCCTCTGATTTCTTAGACAATACCTGGAACTTAATGCCGGAAACCAACCACGAATTGAGCAATGTCAATTCCTATACTGTTGGCGGATATCGCAGGTCTTTACAAAAAATGGAAGGATTTTTAAACTTTCTCAAACCCGAACTCGTTTTCCAGCAGTTCATGCAAGAGCCGGACGATGAAACCTACACTTACATGATTGCCCAAACACGAAAAAATATCGCCGCTGCCAAACTTTATCTGGGAATAAAACTAATTACCATCGCCATCTTAGAAGCTCTTTCCTACCGTTTGGGCCGCGACATTCCCCTTTCAACAATGATGGGAGAATTGCGCGCACCAGGATTTAAAACATCGGTTCTAGAGGATTATTTGCCTAACAGACCAATCGCCTACCCCTTAGAAAGTCAGTTGGAAAAAGAGGTTTTAGATTTGTTAGCAATAGGACGCAATCAAGAATCTCCCTATGATATTAAAAACTCTCCCGTAGCTACATTTATTATCAAATCTATCGGCTTTGCTGAAACTGAAAACTTTTTGAAGAAAGCTCAAGAGTTTTTTGCCGATCATATTTCCTCGGAAGAGTTTCTGTCTTACTGCTCTCCCGATGTCATCGAAACCATCGCCTCCGGGGTGATGAAACTCTTTGACAGCCGGAAGATTGCTTTAGGGAAAGTTAAATTCGCTCACCCAACTCTTTCTTAGCATAGGTTGGCAGAATCTTAAAAAGTTCGCGATCGCACAAACCTGGTTCCTTGAGTTCAGCCACGATGTCCGGTTAGTCTGAGATGTTGTATCATTCTCGCTTAACAGGCTTTCGGGCCTGTTCCACAAAGAATGAGTTTTCTTGTGGAGAGTAGGGGTTGGGCAGGAGATCCCGCCCATAGCAGGCTGATCGACAATGGTGCAATATCTCAGTTTAAACCATAAAAAAAGTCCTCTTCAAAGGACTTTAGCTATGAGTCTGGGGTTTGAACCTCAGAAGGACTAATTCGACATCCAACTTCTATTTCTGTGAACCAGCCGCACCCTCTGCGCCGGAGTTGCTATCAGGTACAGCCGTACCCGTAGGATTAGAATCGGTCTGGCTTTCCGTATTAGTTTTGCCGCTGGTACCTGCTCCAGAAGCGCCATCATTTGGAGTTGGAGATGGAGTAGCTGAACTCTCAGGTGCTGGAGTTGCCGGAGTGGAAGCTGGCTCCTTCTGCGAATTCGGAACCGTAGTATTAGTATTATTTGAGGGCGAAGATGGAGACGGCGCTGCTTGCTGAGCGGGTGCATCTTGCTGCTGTGAATTTGGAGCCGTAATATTGGTATTGGGAGCCGGACTTGCTTGAGGAGTCGGAGTTGCGTTTTGAGCTGGACTTGGCTGAGGAGCAGGCGTAGCCTTTTGAACTGGAGATGGTTGAACCGGAACCGGAACAATCTTTTGAATGATCGTTTTTTCTTTCTCTATAATCCGAGTCGGAGCAGGTGTTGCTGAAGGCTGATTCGCTTTCGGTACAACAATCACAGGAGCAGGAGTAGGAGTAGGAGCCTCCTCACCCCGATTGAAGTAATATACACTGCCCAGAACTAAGCCTGCCAAAGAAGCAAGAAGAATCCCTAACAGTAACCCGCGACCAGCATTCTCATTATCGCGGACTTCTTGGACTCCAAGTTGGCGGTGGTTTTCGGCCATTTCACCCTGTACATAACCTTGATCATGAGCTGCTTCTTTAGAAGCCTTCGCCGTTGTACTCGGAACACTTGTAGTAGTTCGTGTTGTACTGACATGACCGTTAGTTGCATCTGTGTGAACCTCTTGATGAATTTCACGGCTAGAGCTATTTTCTTCGTTAGGTTTCATAATTATCTTCGTCACAACTATTCAAAAAATATTTGTCTGTAGGAGATGCTCATGTTTGAAAACTTGAGCATCTCCTGTTCAGCATTTAAACCACTTATTTCGATTCACTGTCAAGAATCAGGTGTAAGCGTTAGGTGTTTGGCTCATACCAGTTTAAATGCTTAACAGTTTTCAGCTTAGGGAGTTTAGAGAACTTTTGGTTTTTCCTTCATTTGTATCCAATCTAACTCGCCAAGGTATTAACCAGGCTCTACCCCCAGAGTGATTACCCGAATCCCCAAAGGAATAGAATTAGCCGGAATTAAAGAAAAGAATACGGGCTAAATGAGTTATTTATAATGCTTGCAGAGCAAACATATAAGCTTAAAAGATGAGCAATGAAAGAGACAACCCCTGCCGCGGTGCCCCCCTGCTTCGATCAATTGTGTCAAAGATTTGACGATATCTTTGGTCATCAAGCCCAAAAACGGGAGTTTAGGAACTATTTAGGCGGAGTATTGAGAGAAAATGAGCGAAAAAACCTGTCGCAGATGGCTGGAAACGCCGTCGGAGTAACTTACCATAAATTACACCATTTTTTAACGGCAGCGCCTTGGTCATTTAGTGAAATAAATCAATGTCGGCTGGAGGGAATAAATCAGTGTCACCAAAGCAAGATTAGTCGAGGATTTGGCCTCATCATAGATAATTCATGGCACCCTTAAAAGTGGCAACTTTACTACCGGAGTGGGAAGGCAATACATCAGAGAAATCGGGAAAAAAAGAAGGGAGTATTAACAGTTAACAGTTGACAGTTGACAGTTGACAGTTGACAGTTGACAGTGAAGTTTTTAGGCAGGGGATTTAAGCCCCTGCCTAAAAACAATCCACCTAAAGGTGGGGGCTTAAATCCCCTATGCTTTCGGTTATTGGTTATTGATTACTGGTTACTGGTTACTGGTTACTGCGAATAACAAATAACAAATAACAAATAACAAATAACCAGTTAATCAGTTACTTTGCCTTTTCAGTACGAGCATAATCGTCTTGAAATCTGACAATATCATCTTCTCCGAGATATTCACCATTCTGCACTTCAATCAAAACCAGCAGGATGACTCCCGGATTTTCCAGACGGTGATTGATGCACTGCGGAACGTAGGTAGACTGATTGGTAAACAAAACTTGTTCAGTTTCACCGCAAGTAACTTTAGCAGTACCAGAAACTACGATCCAGTGTTCGCTGCGGTGGTGGTGCATTTGGAGGCTGAGGCGATGTCCGGGCTTAACTTCGATTCGTTTAATTTTATATCCTGGGCCTTCTTCTAGGGTCGTAAATGAGCCCCAAGGCCGCGATTCTGTGGCGGTTATTTCGTTGGGTACAGTAGGTGCGTGCAGAGTAGATAGTTGAGAAATTTCTTGAATTTGAACCATGATTTTCACTCCTTGAGGATTGCTTGCTGAATCCCTTGGTAAACGACGTTGAGTTTGATATTAGCTAATTTATCCTGAAAACCGAAGTCCGATCGCGCGAACCGGTTAGCGGACTGTAGAGTTTTGCACTTTTGCCTGCTTTGGTCGATCGAGTTGCCTTAACAACCATAGCAAAACCAACATAGCTGTTGTCACCTGTTATTAGATCGATCGCCCAAATCTACATCAAATCTTCATCTGGGGCGACTGGTTCTTTATTTAATGGGACATCTTGTAGCATTTACGGTTGTTTTGGAATGATTTAACCGCAGAGGGCGCAGAGGGCGCAGAGGAAGAGAGGAGAGAGATGAATAATTACGATACCAGCGGATTTGAGATGAATCCTAATCCAGATTTTGAGAATGCTGCTGCAAAACTGCTAGCATTGTACGCAGCACGAACCTCATTAGATACAGTCACAATGGGATATCCACCCCGCAACAACAGGAGATTCATCAATAATCGCCCGGTACGCCCGTTACCATCCCGAAATGGATGAATCGACACAAAGCGAAGATGTGCTTCGGCTGCAAACTCTAGCGGATTTGACATACTCCCCTGCCTGAAGGCGAGGGGATTCTGAATTCAAGCAGCGATTGCAGGCAAAGCCCGTCTTACATCA
>PVWI01000225.1 GCA_003003725.1 filamentous cyanobacterium Phorm 6
CACCTAATCGGCCGCGTTGGTAATGATAAGTTTGCTGAAGAATTATTGACAAGTTTACAATCTTATGGTTTAAATATAGAGAATATTTTAATAGATCAAAGCACTCATTCAGGTGTGGCAATTATTGCGGTAGATGATAGCGGTCAAAATAATATTATTGTGATTCCGGGTGCGAATAATCATGTCGGGGAAGCAGATATAGAAGGTCTCAAAAAAGTTTTGTCCGGTGCTACATCTTTGCTGTTACAGTTAGAAATTCCCCTGAAATTTGTCCTAAAAGCTGCGAAAGTTGCTAGTCAAGCGGGGGTGCGAGTGATTCTCGATCCGGCGCCGGCTCGTTCCGATTTGCCTATCGAACTTTATCCATTAATTGACATTATCACACCGAATGAAGTGGAAGCCAGTCAATTAGTCGGTTTTCGGGTGCATGACACTGAAACTGCGATTTTAGCAGCCAAACAGTTGCAGGAGCGCGGTGTCGAAAATGTTATTGTCAAATTGGGCGATCGCGGGGCGGTGGCTGTGACTGCGGATGAGAGCTTTTTTGTGCCGGCTTTTGCTGTGGGGGCGATCGACACTGTGGCTGCTGGCGATGCTTTTAACGGCGGGTTGGCTGCGGCGTTAGATGGCGGTCGATCGCTCTCACAGGCGGTGGTCTGGGGCTGTGCAGCGGGTGCTCTGTGTACAACTAAAGCGGGTGCTCAGGTTGCTATGTGCGATCGGGCAACCTTTGATAAGTTTTTGCAGAATTTAGATAAGACGGCGGTTGAAACCGCATCTACACAAACGATGTCCGCCTCCGCGGACTGAAGAGGATTACGTAATTTTCACCGCCTTTGTCTTCAACCCGCGGAGGCGGGTTTTGCTTGTATAGACGCGGTTTCAACCGCCCGGTCTTCTTGAATTTGTAAGGTGCGCATTGCGCACCCTACTTTGGCCGCTGAATAATTGTTTCAACTACTCGGCGCTTGACTTTTGGATCGATACCAATCAGCCGCACGTATTCGCCGCCGTGTTCGGACAAACAAGTTTCCAAAGATGCAACTACATCTTTTTCCTGTGCAGTTTTAATTGTCGCGCAACTTTGCCAAGAACCAGTCTTAAATCGGCGATTGTCTGCATATTCCATGCCAATTTTGCAGCCCCTTGCTAACAACTGCTGCACTTGTTCCAATACCTCGGAACTTAGCCGCGCCGCATGACCGTTACCACCTTCAGAACTTGGTTCGACGTAAGCCTTATAATATTTCGAGGATGGATCATTTAATTGGCTTTGTGTCGGCGCAGCAGCCGGGACATTGGCGCTTCCTTGAACGTTGAACAAGCGCGATTGATTGTATTCATCTACTAAGCGCATTTCCTGCACCCGCTTTTGTTGGCCAACCATTGAACTACCCATTTCTAATAAATGAGCGAGGCTGAAATTTGGGTTGGGGAAATTGGGCGGTGCTTCGAGAGTGTTTACTAAACGCTTGGAAACTTGCTCGATTCCTATTTTGTGAATGAATTCGCGGATTTGTTCGTCGTAAATACGCGATCGCAAAGCACTAAAAAAGTCGATCGCCTGATCGGTAAAATTATCCACCAAACCCACAATTTCGGCTTTTGATAAATTGTCCGACTCAAAAATTCCGCCAACAATCCCAATTTTATCATCCCGGCTCGGTTCCCAATAAAACTTTTCCATCCGCCCGTCGCGGATCAGCGGCGCGTACAGGGTAGAAAAGTCATTTCCGGTGACAATAATCGGCACTCGATGCAGAGGCGTACTGTCATAACTTCCCGGTAACTGCACGTTAGTTGGATTGTCCGCAATATTCATCAGAGTGGCATTGACCATCTGAGTATTTACGGTATATTGAGTAGTGGTATCGAACCTGCCAGCACCAGCATCCAAATCGTTGATAAAAATGGCGCACATCTCGCCGCGCACCCGAATTTGTTCCGCTGCTTCCCGGTAGCGCAACCGAATTAAACGCGCCGGATCTCCCGCATCGGGACTTTCTAATTCTCCGCCAGATATCATCACTGGTTCAAAGCCCATTCGCTGAAAAACCAGTTCGGCTTGAAAGGTTTTGCCTTCTCCTTTGCGGCCGTGAACTCCCAAAATTAGGGGAACTCTTACGCCGGGTAAATTTAAAAAGTTCTTCGTGATGTGCACCGCAACTTTATCGAGAAAGCTAGGAGAAATGTAATAACTCATCGGTAGATTTGTGAGGGATTGATTGCTGTTACTGTTATGATTTTATGACAAAAGTAACATCCTACACCGCGAAGCTGGATTTTTACCGTACAATCGAGACCAGCACATGATTTTTTAAGGAGCAATTCGTGAGTCCACAAACCTTACTAAAAGAACCCTTAGTCCAAGTCGAAGCCAGCCCGTTTAGTCCCGAAAGCTTTGACAAATATGTAATGACAACCTACGGGCGTTTTAATATAGCCCTAGAACGGGGCGAAGGCTGCCGCGTTTGGGATACCCAGGGCCGCGAATATCTCGATTTTGTGGCGGGTATTGCTACCTGCACTCTGGGACACGCCCACCCGGCAATGATTGCAGCGGTAAATCAGCAAATTAACACCCTGCACCATGTTTCTAACCTTTATTACATCCCCGTACAGGGCGAGCTGGCAAAGTGGCTTGTAGACCATTCTTGCGCGGACAGAGCTTTCTTTTGCAACTCGGGTGCTGAAGCTAATGAAGCGGCAATTAAACTCGCCCGCAAGTACGCCCATGAAAAATTAAATATCTCGAATCCGACAATCATTACCGCCGTGGCGAGTTTCCACGGGCGGACTTTGGCGACGATTACGGCGACGGGACAACCTAAATATCAGAAGGGTTTTAGTCCTTTGGTTCCGGGATTTCATTATGTGCCTTATAACGATATTAGCGCGATCGAACACGCGATCGAACAACTCGACAAAGATCAACGCCAAGTAGCTGCAATTATGATGGAAGCGCTGCAAGGTGAAGGCGGAGTTCGCCCCGGAGATGTCGCCTACTTCCAGCGAATTCGGGAAATTTGCGACGAAAAAGGCATTTTGCTGATTCTCGACGAAGTACAAGTCGGGATGGGACGCAGTGGCAAATATTGGGGTTACGAAAACCTCGGGATTGAACCGGATATCTTTACGTCTGCGAAGGGGTTGGGCGGTGGTATCCCGATCGGCGCTATGCTGTGCAAGTCGAGCTGCGATGTGTTTGAACCGGGCAGTCACGCGAGCACTTTCGGTGGTAATCCTTTTGTCTGCGCTGTTGCTTTGTGCGTGTGCCAAACTTTGGAACGGGAAAACCTGCTGGAAAACGTGCAGCAGCGCGGGGAACAGTTGAAAGCTGGCCTCAACAAGCTGGCGGCCACATTTCCGCATTTGATTGCTGAGGTGCGTGGCTGGGGCTTGATTGTCGGGCTGGAATTGCAGGCTGATATTGCACTGACATCGGCTGATATTGTCAAATCTGCGATCGCCGCTGGTGTGCTGTTGGTTCCCGCTGGGCCGAAAGTGTTGAGGTTTGTCCCGCCGCTGATTGTCTCTGCTGCTGAAATCGATCGAGCTTTGTTGGCAGTTGAGTCAGCGCTGCGTTCTCAAGCGGTACACTAAATCTACTGAGTTGATTGCTGTTAGCTGTAATAGCGGTAAGGTGCGCAGTGCACACCCTACTAAAAATCTATCCGGGTAAAAATTAAACCCGCCCCGCTGCAAGTCTGTCGGGGCGGGTTTTTGACACTCCCCAACTATCGAGGTGTGGGGATTCTTGCTTCATCCGTCCTCTCGCTTGATTATTACTAATCCCCTGTTTGGATACGTCCACAAGCGCACACGGACTGCCCGACCGCATTTGAAATGATTTAACTTAATTGTTTGTTCCTCTTTCCTACACGCTAGTCGCACGTAGCTGAGCATTGTAGACGGGGAGAACCCAATATTGGCTATCTAGGCGTTTGATCGCGTTGCCATTTCTCTCATAACATAGTATTCCAGAATGTGTCAAGAGAAAGCCGTCATAAAATGACGGGGCTTGTACCCAAAATTTTGGTCAAGTTTAAGACTTGTGCAAAAGCCTGTTTTTTTTAAGCAAATACACTGTGGCGATGTGTATGGTAGAAAAACCTGGTTTCTTTTATTCCCCTCAGAGACTGGTAGTTGCGGTTGGTGATTGAAATGTAAACCAGGAAGTGATTTAATTGCTGCAAAGAAGCAGCGATCGTATCGTTAAGAGTTCGGCGGAATGCACGATGGACGAACAGCGTCGCAAAACTGATGTTAATATGCTCCGAGCGCTGCTGGAAAATCCTGTGGACTTAGGAATAGATTTGATTTTGAGGGCTGACTCAAGGTCGATCGACTCTGGGTTCGTCCAAATGCTTTATTTGGAAGTGCCCGCGCTGAAGCGAGATAGTTTGCTTAAAGCTGGTAAATTTTTCCAAAAAACGATCGCACCCTTAGAATCGGCAAAGGGCAATTCTAAATTTCCCGCAACCGGGCTAGCCTATCTGACTTTTTTAGCCGAAGTATTGCAAGCAGTGGCGCGCAGCACTGATTCGCAACACCTGTATTCGCTGCTGAGAAACAATTTAGACAAACTCGACCAGAATTTCGCAGAATTGCTGCGCCGCTGGGCAAATTTGCTGTTTTCTACTGCCAAAGTATCCGAAACAAGGCGGATTGCAGCCCTAATCGGCAATCTGAGCAACAAAATTGGGCGGTTTCCCCTCGGCAATAAGGCGAATAACTTGGAAATCGAAATTGCCGGTTACGAAACAGTTGCTAAGGTGTTTACCCGCAAAGATTTTCCACAAGAGTGGGCCCTGATGCAAAATAATCTGGGCAACGCTTACACCGATCGCCCCAAAGGTGATCAGGCTCAAAATATCGAAATGGCGATCGCCTGCTTTGAAAATGCCCTGCAAGTGCGTACTCCCGAACAATACCCATCCCAGTGGGCGACACTACAAAACAACCTGGGAAACGCTTACAGCGAGCGCCTCAGAAAAGATCCGGCAGACAATCTAGAACAGGCGATATCCTGCTATCAAAACGCGCTGCGAGTCCGCACGCGCGAGGATTCCGGGGGAGAGTGGGCGAGCACTCAAAACAATCTCGGCCGCGCTTACAGCCGCCGCAGGCGGGGCGACAAAGCCCAAAATATGGAACAGGCAGTTGCTTGCTACCAGAATGCTTTGCAAGTTTACAACCGCAAGGCATTTCCTCGGCGCTGGGCGACGACTCAAAATAATTTGGCAAATACTTACTGTGAGTTGCTACAGGGGAACCGAGCCGAAAATCTCGAATATGCCCTCAGTTGCTATCAGAGAGCTTTGCAAGTGCGGACTCGGGAAGCTTTGCCACTCCAGTGGGCGACGACTCAAAGAAATTTGGGCCGGGTATTTGTTGATCGCATTAAAGGCGATCCGGTGGAAAATGTGGAAATGGCGATCGCCTGCTTTCAAGATGCTTTACAAGTCTACAGCCGCAACAGATTTCCCGAAGCCTGGGCTTCGATCCAAAGTTATCTCGGCAGGATTTACAGTCTGCGCGTGAAAGGGGAAACAGCCGAAAATACTGAACTGGCGATCGCCTGCTATCAAAATGCTTTACAAGTCTACACCAGACCCAAGGCTGCTAATCGCTGGGCAATGCTGCAAATTTATCTCGGCCGCGCTTTTAGCGAACTGACGGAGGCGGAAAACTCGTCCCATCTCGAAAGTGCGATCGGCTGCTATCAAAGTGCTGCCCAAGTCTACACCCGCGAAACCTATCCCCACCGCTGGGCCCAAAGTCTATTTTATTTGGGTCAAGCTTACCGAGATCGAGGTGAGTTGCTTCGCGCCTACACCGTTTTTACTACTGCTGTCGATACTGTTGAATTCTTGCGCAGCGAAGCTGGGGTTGATGTGGCCGATTTGGGCGATTTTGGCGATTCCCTACGGGATAGCTACGCTTCACGTACCAGTAGCGCCAAACTCAAACTAGCCAGCACTTGGACTGGACTCTATAAATGCCTGATCCAAGTTTGCCTAGAACTTGGCATAACCCAGCCTGAATATTGCGCTAAGGCTCTGGAATACGCCGAACGACACAAAAATCGAAATTTGGTTGAACTGCTCGTCAATTGCCACCTGACCCCGAAAGGCGACATTCCCGCAGCCGTGCTTCAGTCGTTGGAGTCGCTGCAACAGGAAATAGCCGGGGAACAGCGACAGCAACAACAGCGACAGCCCTCGCCGAGCGCTACCTTGATTGCTGAGAGCGATAGCGAAGGCAACAACAGCGGTTCTCTGCTGCCAAACTCAGACTTCATGCACTTAAATCAATTGTGGCGGAAGTTTGATGGGTTGATTGCATCGGTGCAGCCAAACGATCCTTTGTTCAGCTTAGCCCGGAAGGTTGAATCGATCGCTTTCGAGCAAATTCGCGAATTGTTGCCTGATGCCAATTGTGCTGCTGTGGTTTGGGCGAGTTTGGACGAGTTGATGGTGGCTTTTGTGGTCGTCAAAAGTGCAGAATATCCCGCCGTTCACCTGTATTCGAGGGAAAATGCTCTGGCTGCCGAAACTTGGGCCGGGGAGTACCTCAGCGCTTATTCTGAGCAAAAAGGTCGCTGGATCAATCATCTCCCGGCTCGGCTCAAACGTTTGGCGACGCTGCTAGAAATCGATCGAGTGGTGGCGCTGATTCCTGAGAATTGCGATCGGCTGATTTTTGTGCCGCACCGATTTTTGCACGCTTTGCCGCTCCATGCTTTGCCTCTGGGGATAAGAGAAGGGTTTGGCGAGGGCGGAGGGAGTTTTAAGTCTGGTTGGGGCGATCGCAGTGGTTTTAGTCTGGAGGCAAATACCGGTTCGGATTTTTCTCAAGGTTCGGCTTTTGGCGAAGTTCCAGCGCCTGCGGCTTATTTGATCGATCGATTTGCGGGAGGAATTAGCTATGCTCCTAGCTGTCAGCTTTTGCGGTTAAAACAAATCGCGCGCAGCAAAGCTATTGGCCGATACAGACCGCGTTTGCAGCACGTTTTGTCAGTTCCCACTTTCAACAAAAATTCGCTCTACAGCAACATTGAAGTTGGGAATATTTCCCAGTATTTTGCCAGTGCAGAAGTTTTGCGCCAGAAGCCGGCAATTAAAAAGGCTTTTTCCCGATCGATATCTGCTAATGATGGGGATTCACTCAGACAAACAGGACTATTTCAGCAGAAAAAATGTGCTCACTTTGCTTGTTTGAGTTTGCTTGATTTGGCTGCGCCACTGAAATCCGCAGTATTTTTGAGGAATGATTCTCTGAGTTTGGAGGAAATTTTCAATCTAGATTTTCGGCAATACTTTTTAGTTACTTTATCGGCTTGCGAAATTGCCACAGGCTCTATCAGCGGTGCTGAAGATTTTGTCGGTTTGTCGGCTGGTTTGTTGTATGCTGGTACGTCTAGTGTTGTCAGTAGTCTTTGGAAGGTGAACGATGTTTCGACGCTGCTGCTGACTAGCAAGTTTTATGAAAATCTCGGACACTTTCCTCGGTTGCAGGTGGGGGATGTGGCGCTAGCGCTTTCGGACGCTCAAAGGTGGTTGCGGGATTTGACTGGCGAGGAATTGGAGGTGTTGCTGGCGGATTTGCAACCTCAAATTTCGCAAATGTTCGATCGGCTTTCTCCAAGTTCTCGCCTAATTGCTGAAGCTTCTTTGCAGCAAATTCGCAACCGCAAACCCTCTCCTTTTGCCAATCCGTATCACTGGGCGGCTTTTACAGCTACTGGGGTTTAGTCAGTTGACTGTTGACTGTTGACTGTTGTCATTGAAAATACCTCGCATCCCATCCCAAATTTCATGGCGACGCACCCTACGGCTGACATCCGTCACATCCGTTACATCCGTTACATAATCCGTTGCCGAACCTTCTTCCTTCTGCCTTTTATTAAAAAAACCGATACTGACAACATATTTAAGATTGTCAATATCGGGTACAAAATCAACAAATTACCAGCAAGAATTTAGGACTTTTTGCCAAAAACTTGTTCTTTCAAAGCTTGAATTTCTTGACCTAATTGTTGGCGGTTGGAAGAGCGCAACAAATACCGATAGACAAACCACGCAGTATATCCAATACCGATTAGCTCGAATGTCGGTGCTAGAAGGGGGATGTCATTGAGTTCGTCTACTATGCCCAAAAGCACTTTCAAAGAAATAATCGAGGCTAAAATTAAACCAACGACTGTCAGTGGACTTTTGTACTGCTGGTAAAAGGCACCAATGTAAGCCGGAAGCTCAGACAAAATTGAGATAACTTGTTCTTTGATCTGCTGGGCTTGATTTGGCGGTTCTTCGGTAATTACGACTTTTGTTGTACCGATCGAACTTTCTGCTTCATTTCCGGTAGGAATTTCGGTGATGATAACAGTTTTTTCTGGTTCGTTTGATGAAGTCATTTCTCCACTCGCAATAGTTTTTTGCTGGTTGGCGGCAGGTATTTCAACTGCTGCGGTTGTTTCAACTGCCGAAATATCGACTGCTGAAACCTCGGTGCCGGCTATTTTTACCGTCGGTATTTCGACTGCTGCAATCTCCGTTATGATGGTGACGGTGGTCGGTATTTCGACTGCTGTCACCTCGGCTGCTGCTGTTTCAACAGTTGGTGTTTCGACTGCTGGCTGTTCTGTAGCAGGAGTTTCAGGGACTGCTTCTGCTTTTGGTGGTTCTGAGGAAGGAGTTTCGGCCGCACTATCAACAACTGGTAAATTCAAGTTACTAATAGCTGTTTGCAATCGGTCTCTATCCGTTCCCCGCTGGTTAAGAATTACCCAAGATTCTATCAAGTCGGGGCCGTGCATTGCACCCGTCAAAGCCGCTCGGAGCGATCGCATAATTAGCCCTTTGTTAAGATTTTTCTCTTTACTGAGCTTTTTAGTGATTTTCTGAGCTTCGGCTGATACCAGTGTTGAATGACTTTCCAGAGCTTCTAGAACAGCAAGCAAAGCCTCTGCTGCCTTTGGTTGCTGCAATTGTGCGATCGCCTCTTCTTCGTATTCCACCGCAGTGGAGAAGAACAGCTTGCACATATCGACAGCATCGGTTAAGCGAACGAGACTCGGGCCGATTAAAGCAGCCATTTGTTCGAGCCAGGGGCGGTCTGCCTCGGTGTCAAACTCATAACCGGCTTTCTGCCAATAAGGTATCAGCAAATCTGTCAATTGCGGTACTGGCATTTTGTGGAGATATTGACTGTTGAGCCAGTTGAGTTTGTCCCAGTCAAATTTTGCACCAGCTTTGTTGACTCGATAGAATGTAAATAATTCTGCTGCTTCGGACAGTGTAAATATTTCCTGCGTTGAATCCGGCGGAGTCCAACCGAGCAAAGTCATGTAATTGACTAAAGCTTCGGGGAGGTAGCCCATATCTTTGAAGTCAGAAATCGAGGTTACGCCGTCGCGTTTAGAAAGCTTTTGCCCTTGGGAGTTTAAAATCAGTGGCGTGTGGGCAAATTCTGGGATTGTCGCGCCCAAAGCTTCGTAGAGCAATATTTGTTTGGGAGTATTGGCGATGTGATCTTCGCCGCGGATGACGTGGGTGATGGCCATGTCGATGTCATCGACAACTACGGCGAGGTTGTAGAGTGGTTGGCCGATGACGCCGCCGCTGGATGCTCTGGCAATTACCATGTCGCCGCCGAGGTCGCTACCTTTCCAGGTTACGGTGTCGCGCACCATGTCGTTCCAAGAAATTGTGCGATCGTCGTCGATGATAAACCGAATCACAGCTTGTCGCCCTTCGCCTTCAAAAGCTGCGCGCTCTTTGCTTGTCAAGTTGCGGTGGCGGTTGTCGTAGCGGGGGGCTTGTTTGTTGGCTTTTTGTGCTTCCCGCATTTCGTCGAGTTCTGCTGAGGCTGTGTAGCAGCGATAAGCGAGTCCTTTGTCTAGCAGGGTTTGGACTGCTTGACGGTAAGTTTCCAGACGCTCGGACTGAAAACTCGGGCCTTCATCCCAGTTCATCCCCAGCCAAGTTAGTCCTTCGAGGATGTTATCGGTGTATTCGCTTTTAGAGCGTTCGACATCTGTGTCTTCTACCCGCAGGATGAATTGGCCGCCTTGGTTGCGGGCAAACAGCCAGTTAAATACGGCGGTTCTGGCGGTACCGATGTGTAGGTTTCCGGTGGGACTGGGGGCTAGACGGACTCTGACATTCATGTATATTTTTGCTTTTAGATTGGGGTTGATTTGCTGGTTGGGGGAATCGCGGATGTTTGAGACTTTAAAATTTTATTATATTTTGTTGCCGAATTAACAGTTGTGCTTGGCAGGTGCTTGGCCTGGAATTGTTTGATATTCGACTGTCGGGCAACTGGACAAAGGGCATCTTGATGATATTAGCATTGCGGGCGGCCAAGACTGAATTCACCTTTGGGACTATTTTCAAAGCACAAATAACTGTCGTAGGGCTACCAAATAATTCTTGTAAAATGTTTGTGTGCGATCGACCACATTAAAACATATTTCCCTATGTCTGCTGCTAAAACCGAGTTTTCCGAATCTGTTGAGGTTGAGCCCTCTTGGCAAATCGAGTTGCTGTACGACGGTGAATGCCCGCTGTGCGTGCGAGAAGTCAATTTTTTGCAGAAACGGGATGCGGGCCGAGGTTTGGTGGCATTTGTGGATATTGCGGACGAT
The DNA here is from genome assembly GCA_003003725.1 of filamentous cyanobacterium Phorm 6. Taxonomy (GTDB): domain Bacteria; phylum Cyanobacteriota; class Cyanobacteriia; order Cyanobacteriales; family Microcoleaceae; genus Microcoleus. The sequence continues at coordinate 10,655 of PVWI01000225.1, forward strand.
CGCTACAACCCGGAAGCCCACGGCGGAGTTGACTACGAAACGGCGATGGGGCGGATTCACGCGGTGTTACCCGACGGTACTACGGTTAACAATGTGGAGGTTTTTCGCCGTATTTATGAGATTTTGGGAATGGGATGGATTTATGCTGTTACTAAGTTGCCGGTGATTGGGGCGATCGCTAATTGGCTGTACGGAATTTGGGCAGATTGGCGGCTGAGGTTGACGGGAAGGCAGGATTTAGCAACTATTATGAGCGATCGAACTAAACGCCTTGAGTGTGATGTTGAAGGGCGCTGCCGGTCTAACTGAAAATGAGTCATATTGAGTAAGTGCGATATTATAC
>PVWI01000226.1 GCA_003003725.1 filamentous cyanobacterium Phorm 6
TTGGAATACAGCGAATTTGTAGTAGGGCGATCGACTCCATCTGTAGTCTCAAAAAAAGAAGATGATGTAGTCACAGTGTCTCTAAAATGGGTATTTCGACCTTGGAAAAATAGCGCAGGTGCGATCGGCGGTTTGATGCTATTTGCCTCTGAGATAGCTGAGGATATGCCTGAAACAAATTGCTACAATAAGTCTTCATCTGATGTTAACAACAACAAGCAGTTAGAAACAAGACCGGAACTAACTCAAATTACCCTCGAAAATGCTGCTGATATAGTCTTTTTGACTACTTCCGATGGTCAGATTTTCTACGCTAACAAAGCCGCTTGTCATCTTTTTGGCTACTCGAAATCGGAACTACTCAAACTGACAGTTAGTGACCTCGATTCGCAGTTTTTAGCATCGGATTGGCGAGAGCACTGGACTCAACTCAAGCAGCAAAGCAACCTTACTTTTGAAACCAGTTACAAAACCAAAAATGGCGCCAGTTTTCCCGTCGAAGTTAAAGTCAATTATTTAGAATACGATGGCTGCGAATACCGCTGCGCGATCGCCCGCGACATTTCGGATCGCCAAGCAGCAGGATCGGCCCTTTTAGAAGCAAAAGAGCAACTCCAAGCCGTCTTGGATGCTGTGCCCGGATTAGTTTCTTGGGTAAGTTCCGATTTGCGCTACTTGGGAGTAAACCGACATTTAGCGACTGCTTACCAGATTCCTGCTGAACAATTTATCGGTCAGAAAGTAGGTTTTTTAGAGACAAGTCCCAAATTTAATGATTTAGTATACGATTTTTTTGCCAGCCATGAAAGCAAGAAATACGAAGAAGTAACAGCCAGCATCAAAGGAGACAATAAAACTTATTTAATTGTCGCTCAAAAATACCAGAAAAGTACAGCGGCGGTATTTGTAGGGTTGGACATTACAGAAAGCAAACAGTCCCTTGTGGCCTTGCAAAAATCGGAAGAATGCCTGCGCCAACAAGCGACAAAATTAGAGCAGACGCTGTTAGTTTTGCAACAAACTCAAACTCAACTAATCCAAACGGAAAAAATGTCTTCTCTGGGACAGTTGGTAGCAGGAATAGCCCACGAAATCAACAATCCAGTTAGTTTTATTTCCGGCAATATTAGCCACGCGACTAACTACATTGAAGAACTGTTGCAGTTGATAGAGCTTTACCAAAAGTATTATCCCAACCCAGTGCCAGAAATTCAAGATTTGATGGAAGAATTAGACTTAGAATTTACAAAAAAAGACTTGCAAAAACTTCTAAGTTCAATGAAAGTAGGTTCGGAAAGGATTCGGGATGTGGTGCGATCGCTCCGATTGTTCTCGCGTACTGACGAAGCCCAAATGAAGCCCGCAGATATCCATGAAGGTTTGGACAGCACTCTCCTAATCTTGCAAAATCGCCTGCAAGCTAAGGGGGGACGCCCTGGCATTAATCTGATCAAGGAATACGGGGATTTGCCGCGAGTCCGCTGTTATGCGGGACAATTAAATCAAGTGTTCATGCACTTGTTGACAAATGCGATCGACGCTTTGGAAGAAGGGGGGAGAAATCCCGAAAAGTATGGTACAGTTCAAAATAATTCTTTGTTGTCTGCGGACGGTTCGAGAGCTGAAGTATTCAATCCCGAAATTCGGATTCGGACGTTTTTGGTAGCCGAAAGCGAAGTGGCGATCGCCATTAGCGACAACGGCCCGGGCATGACTGAAGAAGTCCTCGGCTGCATCTTTGACCCTTTATTTACCACTAAATCTCAGGCTACAAGCACTGGTTTGGGTCTGGCAATCTCCCAGCATTTAGTAGTAGAAAAGCATGGCGGTGAGTTGCAGTGTTTTTCTCATCCAGGATACGGAACTGAGTTGATAGTTAAAATTGCGATCGGTGATGATTAATTAGCTATTTACAAATAGGAAATAATATGATAATCGAGTGGCTCAGATTTAAAGTACCTCAAGAAAAGTGGGAGGTTTTTATTCAGCGAGATGAAGAAGTTTGGACGGCGGGACTAAAAAGTTTTCCGGGTTTTATGGGCAAGGAAACTTGGGTAGATCCGGTACAAAATGAGGTTGTGATGCTGATTCGCTGGGAAACTAGGGAATTGTGGAAGTCAGTGCCGCAAAGCACGATCGAGGAATTAGACGCAAAAATGGGTGAGTTGCAAATGCCGATCGCCGAAAGCCGCGAATATCAAGTCCGCAAGTTTTTGCATTAGTATCGCAACTCGTACAATCATCGCAGTGTTTGGTATTTGGTGTAAAGGGCGATCGCAAGTATAAACTTTTTACCTTCTTCGTCACCACACCCGCTGAATTGGATAAGCATCAAAAGCTTCATCGCGACTAATCAAAACCAGTGAATGATTCATCGTCTGTGCTACCAAAATGCGATCGAAAGGATCTCGGTGATGCAGGGGAAGACTTGTATAAATCTCAGTGTCTTCAAATGTAATTGGTAGAATTTGAACGTTAATGTATTCTAATTCTTTCGGCAGGTCTTCAAACGATCGATTCAGTTGAAGCTTGCCAACATTAATTTTAATTGAAATTTCCCACAGGCTGGCAATACTAAAATACAAACCTGTTTTAGTATCGATCGCTTCTTTTGCTTTATTACCTAGATTGGAATCGCCAAGCAAGTACCACAGCAAGGCATGAGTGTCTAAAAGGAATTCCATCTTACATATATTCCTTTAAATCTTCTAGCGGTTCATCGAAATCATCAGACATGACGATTTGACCTGCCCAACTCCCATAACCATGAGGTTGTTCAAGTTCTTCTGGAGATGATTCAGTTTTTGCGTGTTTCTCCAGTAAATATTTTGCATAATGCAATATCTCTTGTTTGAGAGATTCTGGCATCTTGACGACAGTTTGAAAAATCTGTAGATCGATAGTCATGATTTTTGTGCAATTTTTACGAGATCATGTTCACTCATTATACTGTAATTGCAGCCAGAAGGTATTTGCTGCGAGGGGCGATCGCTCTGGGTACAATCATCGTAATGTTTGGTATTTGGTGTGAAGGGCGATCGCCCAATTCCTTCCTCTACACCTATAGCGAGTCTGTCGTCTGGATACAGGTGAGTTATAATGATAACTATGGTAAGATAAAGAGACGAATCGTTAATGTGTGGAATGAGTGTGACCAAGTGATTCCAGAATTCGATGAAAACGGCAATCTACCACCGGGAGTTCATTTCTGTGAATGGGAGGAGTTTGAGGAGAGATTTGGCACGACTGTTAAAAGAGAGAACATGATACGGGGCTTGAAACTGGCAATGACCCAGTTAAAAGCAGCGGGTGCTAGAACTATCTATATTGATGGTAGTTTTGTTACCAGCAAAGAAACCCCTAATGATTTTGATGCTTGTTACGATCGGGAAACTGTAGATAGGGAGTATTTGAGAATGAACGCTCCTAGATTGTTCAATCATTCCGATCGAAATGCCCAAAAAGCTAAGTATAGAGGGGAGATTTTTCCATCCGACGAACCTGTAGGCAATTACGGCGACAATTCTTTTGAATTTTTTCAAAAGGATAGAATACACAGGAAGAAAGGAATTATAGCGATAGATTTAATGAGGTGGGAACCATGATTAAAGATGAACTAGAGTATGAAGTCAGCAAAGAATGGGTAGAGAAATTCAACAAAACTCTAGCAGCAATGGAGCGAGATGAAGAAGCAAAAAGGAAGGACTTTCTCAAATGGGATGCAGGTAGAGGTTCGATCCAGTGCCATTTGGATCAATTGCATGAAGAAATAGCGGAATATGAAAGATTGATGGCGTGGGACAAGAGCAAGCCGATCGAAATTGTAGTTGAGAATTTCAATAAACTGTCGGATGCTTTAATTAAAGCTCGAATGGCAGCTAAAATGAGTGAGGAAGAACTAGCGGAAATTTTGGATATTGACCCAGAACGCATCAAGAAACACGAAAAAAAAAATTATCAAAGCGCGACTTTGACGGAAATAATTAATATTAGTTGTGCTTTGGGTTTGGAGTTTAAGACGGCTGTAATGCAGGTAGATTTTGAGGAAATAGAGTTTACCAAACAAACAGTAGCAGAACGGCGCAAACGAAAAAGGGAGAAGGCAAGTAAAACAGCCTAAAGATTTGGATGATTTGGTCAAGAAAACTGCTGAATATGTCTGGTTTGTTGGCTAGGAATTAAATAATGGCGATCGCTCTTTCATTTTAGGCGATCGGTCATCAGAAACAAGAAAGGGCGATCGCAACTCGTACAATCATCGCACTGTTTGGTATGTGGTGTGAAGGGCGATCGATCTTTGTGTGTGAAGGGCGATCGCAACTCCTGCAATGATCGTAGTGTTTGGTATTTGGTGTTATGGGCGATCGATCTTTCATTTTAGGCGATCGGTCGTCAGAAACCAGAAAGGGCGATGTTATGGGATGTTATTTTCTTTAACTTCTGCGATCGGAGCAACAATAGCTACCAAAGCAACAGGAATCGGCACGAAATAACTTGACTCTTCATCTAAGAAATCATCACCACCCATGCTGAAAGAATCTTGAACCCATTGAGAGATATCCCGCCCTGCTGATTTTGCCAGCTCGATTACTTCGGATGATAGAGAGACTACACCTTGAACAATTTGCTCCTCCAAGAAAGTAATCATGTCATGTACTTCGATAGCAGAAGCACCATCGGGATTGACTGGCTGACTAAAATCATTGGTAAAAGTGTAGTATGTCAAGTATTTAGCTGAGTCTGATGATTTGTTTTTCTCCAATTCTCGTAATGGATGGGTTGCAAACAGCAAGTAAGAGCAGCCTTTAAGATTGGGAAAATGTTCGCAGAGCTTTTGTGCAGAGACAGCCATAAAATCTGCTTGTCTTTGTCTAGCAAGAGACTGAGTTAAGTTTCCAATTGGATCAATTGGATCGTCTCCAGGAACACGAAGAGGTTGATGTTGTTCTGTTCCCTCACTTTCTTTTAGATGCCAAGGCAGCAACCCTGCTAATCCCTTGGGACTTTTTTCTTGGCTAAAAAGAGCAAATTCTGGATCAAAGTTAAATTTTCTATCTTTTTTTTTGTTTTTCTGTTTGATTACGAGAACTTCAGAAACTGCTGACTCCATCTCTGTTTTTTCTTCCCCAAAAACAGGACGTTGCCATTCCTTAGCTTCAAAAGCTAGTTTATGTTGGTAAGGATCGTATTGAGTAACTTCCAAATCATACCAAGTTTTGAGGCGTTTGCGTAGCTTATCGCGATCGAGAACCTCAATGGGTTTTAGCTGTTCATTTAACTTGCGAAGCTCTGTCTCCATGACATCACTGCTTTCCTTTGCTACTTTTAGAATTTGGTCTACAGTTTTTCCATCACCACTGTCATTTTCAATAGCACTTGTAATTTTGCCCTCTTGGTTATTATCAAGCTGTCCCAAAATTTTCAATTGCATACGCGGATCTGTAACTCCTGCTGTTTCGAGACGCTTTAGTAAGGCTGTATCTCTTTTTTCTGCTAATGTACCCTCTAAAATGAGATAGTAGGCAGTGACATCAGAAATTTGACCTAATCGAGCAACCCTCCCATTACGTTGCATTAAAACAGCAGGATCGGGACTGAGATCCCAATGCACAACTTTATTGGCTACTTGAAAATCTAATCCTTCGTCCGCCGCAGAAGTTGCGACAAGGATGCGGTATTTTTGGTTGCGATCGTAAAATTCCTTAACTACATTCTTTCGAGCATCAGCACTCATCCCCCCAGTAAGTGCACGACTTTGGTTATGGAAAGTTGCGGTAATAATGGCAGTAGTTTGTAAGACTTCAGTAAAAATGAGAAAACGAGAATCTGGATGTGCTTCGAGCATAGCTCTTAGCCAGTTTAGCTTGGCATTTTCAACACTTCTACCTGATTCCAACAAGTTTAAGGCTAATTCTGCCAGTTCTAATATTTCCTCTATCGTTGCTTCTAAATCTATATCATCATCATCGTCATCATCTTGAGCATTTTTTTGTTTTGCTTTCGCTTTTTCCAGTATTTTTTTCTGAAACTCATAAATAGCAGGTATGCTGCCTTCTCCTAAATTTCTAGATGTAAAAGAAAAATTGCTATCAGAAGGAAAGATTACCTCTGTGGCATATTTTTCTTTACTTTCATCAAATTCCGCTAGACGTTTGGAAATCTCGCGGATTAATTTTCTTAATTGTTTAGTATCATCTGATGTGTCTGCCCTATACATTTTTTCATTTTGCCATTTTGGATGATGGCGGACACACCAACGAAATAGCCAACAAGCACCTGCAAGGGAACTACTGGTTAAACGTGTTTCAAGATGTGCAGTAGCAAACCCTCCAAAACTACCCCTATGATCTCGATGAATACGCTGTACTGTCCTTTTGATTTTTTCTAGCGTTGACAGATACTCTTCATCAGTTTTTTCGAGACTTGGCTCACCTTCGCGGTGGGGACGAACTATCATTAATTTCGGAAATAATCTCTGGTCAGACCAATTACGAATCTCATCCTGTTGCCGCCAAATGACTGCTACGGGTGAATCATCTTTTGATATTGCTGCTAGAAGTTGTTCCTTGTCAATATCCTTAGCATAGGCATTTTCAAAAGCCGTTTGGTGTACCAGTAATCGCAATAAATTTGTAAATTGATTGGCAGAGCGAAAAGGTGTAGCACTCATCAAGATAACTAGCTCTGGCGGTTCGGAGTCTTTCCAGAACTCACCTGCGATCATCTGATATGCAGTTTTATAAGCTTGTGTTGTCTCAATTGCCAATTCTACAGATGGCTCCCCATTGAGGTTAGCATTGCTGGCACAGTGATGACATTCATCAATGATGATGATATTTGGTTTAACTCCTTTAGGTAGCTCTTTCTTATTCTTATCATTGAGATATCGTCTAGCAGCGTGCATACTAGCAATACGAATACCTTTTTGGCTAATGCTATCGCCATATTCTCTAAAAGAATCTACAACACTAATAATGCTTACATCACCAGAATCTTTAATCACACTACGTAGTTTATCTCTAACATCTTCTGTTAACCCACCAGAAGTTAGATAAAGACAACGCAAATCCTCTTTTTGTGCAATCAGCTTATCTCTTAATATTAAGCCTACTTCAATTGTTTTACCTAAACCTACTTCGTCGGCGATCAGAATTCGCTTAATGCGAGACTCATGATTTTTAACATACTGTTGTAATGCTAATTGATGAGGAAAAGGATCTTTGTCACTAGCGGTAATCCGCCCAGAATAGATATTTGCGAGTAGCTCTAATGCACCCAACCTTAGAACAGTTTGAATATGATGCTGATGCTTTAGCTCATTTTTTTCGAGGACGCTTTCACCTGCATAGTATATATGGTTTTCCTTGAAACGTAACCATACGTCAGGGAATTCTTCCTTAATTATTTTCCAGTGGCGTAAGTTTTTGAAGCGGATACCTCGCCCATTTAGTACGCTGTTTTCGCTTTCAGTTGTTTCGATTGTATAGGCTAAATGGGTATAGGCATTGCGATCGAAACTACTGGGATCAGCCCAGACAACATCTGCATGATTACCGCTCTCAGATGGGATTTCAAACAGCCTATACGTCATGCGTCTGTCCTCAGAAGTTTTTGATTATGGCTAAGTTTCCAATCCCTATTTCACTAAGGTAATGACAACAAACCAGTCGCTACTTCTCCTATTATTGGTGGAAATTACATTTTTGTCTAGCCCAAAAATGTTCAATTTTGTCAATAATTTTTCCCGGCTTTCACTCTCTTTAATCTAGTTTTGTACAAAAATGTGGAAAAATGTATTAAAATGTTCTTAAATGTGAGCTATAATACAAAAAAATCACATATCCCTTATCCGATGAACCTAAAAGAAGCTTTAAAAATCGCGGATAAAATCATCTTTGAGAAAACGGGTCAACACCTTGACGATTTACAAGCAGCGGTACTCCGGGGAACTCTAGAACGTGAGACATACAAGCACATAGCCAAAGACTTTGATTGTTCAGAAAGTAGTGTTCGGAAAGTGGGAGCAGAATTATGGGAGATACTTTCAGAAGAGTTGGGAGAAGATATTAGTAAATCAAATTTATCTTCGGCAATAGAGAGGTTGCAAGTCTCCTTGTTCTCATCAAATGTTGCACAAGACTCTGTGCAAATTAGGAATATTAATTATTGTGGAGAAGCTAGACACCCACCAGAACAAAGAAACTCACACCCACCAAATCAGGAAGCATCTAACTCAAAACAAACCAAAACTCTACATCAAGATTTAAGCGAAATGCCGGAGTTGGGCAATTTCTTCGATCGCACCCCCTCTCTTGACACCCTCACAACCTGGATTCTACAACAAAACTGCCGCCTCATCACCCTCACCGGTATCAGCGGAATCGGCAAAACATCCCTAGCAGTACAACTCGTACAACAAATCAAAAACGAGTTTGAATACGCAGTTTGGTGCACTCTAGACGAATTCCCCACCATCGATAAATTTCAACCTAACTTAATACAGCTTTTTTCCCAGTCAGAAAAACAAGATTCATCCCCAACCAACCAGAAACGCTTACCTCTGATTAAGTATTTGCAAAACCATCGCTGTTTAGTAGTCTTGGATGACATTCACAACCTTTTTTGTAGCGGTGAATTAGCAGGAAAATATAAACCAAACTACGAAGAATATCGCTCTTTATTCAAACAGATAGAAAAATTATCCCATCAAAGTTGCTTTCTGCTAATCGGTTGGGAACCGCCCAAAGAAGTTCCTCAACTCACCAGCCCAAATACTCCCATTCGCACCTTACAACTCACTGGTTTAGACACCGCAGCCGCACGGGAAATACTCAGAGATAAAGGATTAACAGACATCGATAACTGCGACGCACTCATTCACCGCTACCAAGGCAATCCGCTGTGGTTGAAAAGCGTGGCGACTTTGATTCAAGAGCTAGGAATTAGTGCGACGGAGTTATTAATAGATGATACCATATTGTTGCCGGAAGATTTGAAAGAAGTTTTGCAAGAGCAGTACGATCGCACTTCCGAACTAGAAAAACAAGTTATGTCATTGTTTGCGACAGAAAACCAGCCACTCAACTTCGCCAAATTGCTACAAAACCGACAAATACCACCATCAGATTTGCTCAACGCCTTGCAATCTCTATCGCGGCGCTGCTTGATTGAAAAACAGGAAAATCTTTACACTTTGTCACCTGTACTGAAGCAGTATATCAAAGGGCTGTAACGGAGATGTTGTACCAATATCAATCTCGCTTAGGTAAAGTGCCGCCAACTAGAGAAACCGGGTTTTTACCTAATCTGTGGCTGCGATGAAATATTCTCGCAAAAAACCCGGTTTCTGGACACCAGTGGGTAAGTCCTAATTTTAAGAAAATTTTGCATAGAGAGCTGAAATAAAATTCACGCTGAGAAAGCCTATTGCTAGTACGAGAATGATAAAGATTGTGATACTAAAAATAGACTTTAGCCGATCGGCATTTTTGGTTTTTTCGGATTTCATTTGTCAATTTTTGCAGTAAATTTGAGACGGGAATTGAGAACGAGTGCATTATACCGATGCGCGAACAAAAATGCAACAATCTAAAATCCTAGGAGGCATTGTTCGGTTGACCGCAGCAGCGACGAAAGTCGATCGCCCGAAGTCGATCGCGCCCCCTCATGTAAAATAGAGGGCGGATTCGAGCTTACCTTTTAACAGCCGGAATGCCGGGCGATCGCCAACAGCTCCCAAATAGATAATAATATGTCAGTCATCCTTAACTCACTTAATCAGGTAAAAATAGAAGGGTGCGAGGAAGTAATCTAAAAAATATAACTGAAAAAAGGATATAAATCCATGCTCCACCCAGTCTCGCAACCTTATCAAAAACGAGAAAATACTATGACTCAAAGAGCTGTGCGGAAGCCAAACCCCTCTGTTGGAAACCAATTGAGGCCAAGTTTTCCTCAAAGGCACTGGCTGGAGTTGGCAGAATACGCCTCTCTGGCGGCTTCTGGTGTGGGTTCCCTGGCGGTGGCACTGTCGGGTCAAGCTTTTTATGGGGTGGCTCCCCTAACTTTGGCTTTGTCACTGAATATTGCTAACCGCTATCGATTTGAGCAGCAAGTGCGGGTGCATCAAAATTCGGAAATCGCCCAAGTGCAAAAGTCTGTAAATAAAGTCGAAAAAACGGCGGTGACGGTAATTGTTAAATTGCGCAAACAGTTGTCTGCTGATATTGCAGCGCTGCGCCAGCAAATGGCTGCACTACCAAGGGCTGAGGGCTTTGAAGAGTCTATCGACATTGAACAGCAGTTGCTGAGTTTGGGAGAGTCGGTAGCTTCTTTGCAAGAAATTGTGGCATCTGCTGTGCTCGATGTCCGGCAGCAGGTGAGCGAACAATTGCAAGATTTATCGGTTGCCCAACCGGCAAATCTCGAAGCTGTGGAACAGGCTATAGAACAACTGCAAACCGCGACGCAATGCTTGGAAGAAACTGCGATCACGCGAGACGACTGGGAAGTAGTAAATACTCGATTTTTGGAAATCCAGAAAGTTATGGCCAATTTGCAAAGCCAACTGCAAGCTCCCGCGCACCAATCAACTCCAGATTTGTCGATCGTCCAGGCTCAAATCCACCGTTTGGAACACGAGCAGCAAGAAGTTGTTAAACCTCACCTCAAGCGCTTAATCTCGGTTGTCAAGCAGTTGCAGCACACGCAAGATAGTTGACAGTTGACAGTTGACAGTTGGCAGTTGGCAGTTGTCATTGGTCATTGGTCATCAGTCATAAGGAAGATTTTCGCACTCTCCCTTTCTCTCCCTATCCCGGCTGGAGTCCAAATTTTTCGACAATTGTGTTACAAGATTAAAACCCACATTCCGCACCCCCAACTGGCACATAGGGGGATTGAGGGAGTAAAAGTGAATCATCCAAGACAAAAATGAG